>CAZEBT010000011.1:0-15249 GCA_964510485.1 uncultured Dehalococcoidales bacterium
CGCTCGCACCCAGCTCCGGAGGCTGGTGCTCTATCCACCTGAGCTACAGGGGCAGCAAACCTTAAGACCGCTGTCAAAGTCCCCTGAACTAGCTGCAACGTTATATATAATACACGACAAAGAAGTGATTTTGCAAGGCACAGGTGCTTGTTGTCCAAATTATGCATATCTTATAATCAGGTATAGCCAGCATAGCCCAACCACCATAATCATGGCCGGGACTGCATATTTGCAGAACCTGCCCCAGCTAATGGGATAGCCCTCTCTAGCAGCCACTGCCGTACCCACCACATTGGCTGAGGCTCCAATAGGGGTGGCATTACCACCAATGTCTGTCCCCAGAGCCAGAGTCCAGGCAAGTGTAGGTAGCTTAAGACCTGGTTGCAGTGCCAGGTTCTTTATTACAGGGACCATAGTAGCCGCAAAGGGAATATTGTCCACTATAGCTGAGGCGAAGGCGGAGACCCAGAGGATGATTGGTATCACTATTGCGATGTTGCCTCCAGATATATCCCCGATATATTCAGCCAGCATCTTCAGTACCCCTGTTTCCTCCAGCCCCCCCACGCAAATAAACAGCCCGACAAAGAAGAGCAGTGTCCGCCAGTCCACCCTCTTAATAATGTGTGGAGCCCTTTTAGAGGCTGCCAGCAGTGTGAGAGCGGCGGCAATACAGCCTATCAGGGCTACTGATATCCCGGTCTGGGCATGAGTTATTAATAGGACCACCACCACAATGAAAATGGCGGAATTAATCTTAAACAGGTTGGCATTGACAATGGCTTCACCCGGCTCCGGGTACTGATTGGGGGTTGTGGTTACATTCTCCTGAGATGAGGTAAGAATTTTACGGAAGCAGAGGTAGAAGAAACCGAGGGTCAGAATCATACCTATCCAGGCGATAGGGCCGGTATTGGTGACAAAGTCAAAAAATGAGTAGCCCAGGGCGGTACCAATAATAATATTAGGGGGGTCGCCGCACATGGTGGCACTCCCGCCAACATTAGAAGCGAAAATCTCGGCAATGATTACTGGAACCGGGTCAAACTTGAGCAGGCGAGCCAGCTCAATAGTTACCGTCGCTAGAAACAGCAGTACGGTGATACTATCAATAAACATCGCCAGGAAGCCCGATAGCAGCATGAAGGCAATCAGGATAGGGACGACCCTGTAGTGAACCAGCTTGGCTACATAGAGGCATAGCCAGCGGAAGAAGCCTACCTCTCCCAGCCCCTCAACCATGGTCATCATACCGCCAATAAAGATGATGGTCTGCCAGTTCACTCCGTGGGACTCAACCTGCTCGTGTCCGGGTATCCAGAATTTAAACTGTACAAGCTGTTCCAGATTGAGAACACTATAGATTGCCTGCGGCTCCCTTAAAATGACGAGGAAGACGACAACAATGGTAAGGCCGGCACCAACCAGAGCGGGGATAAAGCGGTGCCACTTGTCACTTACGATGGCAGCAAACATTACCACGAAGATGACAAGGGCAAGAATCTGGCTCAATGTGAACATTTAATAAAGGCTTCTTTCTACCTCGCCGCGAAGATAAAGGTAAAAACTGATTGCTATTATAGCAGAACTGTCCCCTGTAGTGAAACAGAGACAACCATCAGAAAGGGGCTCAGCCTACTCCTATGGCCGAGTTGAATAAGGCATAGGCACCAAAGGCATAGAGCATAATCAGGACAACTGCATACCAGCTAATAACGACGAAGGTCTTACGCCTCTGCCGGAACCGCAGTGCCAGAATAACAATAAGGGTCATCGCTATCGCCACTATGGCGGTGGTGATATGAGAATTTGATACTGAAGCGATAAGGGAGCCTTCAGTGTAGAAAAGGTCAACCAGGGCAATAATAGCGATGTCAGCCATATTGCTGCCTACTAGGTCGGCGACTGCCATGTCTATGGCACCCAAACGGAGGGCAGCAACAGTAACCACTAACTCAGGCATTGAGGTAGTAACTGCTAAAAACAGAGTACCGATAAAGCTGGCACCCCAACCGGTAATTTCCGCAATCTCACGTCCGACGAATGGTAACCAGATTCCAGCACCAATAACCGCTGCTGATGCAAATGCGAACTTAAGCCACACCGTCCTCATGGAAACATCGCCATATTGTGGGGGTTCACCTGATGGTGTTGCTGACTGTCTCTTTCGCTCAAAGCGGAACATATATCTGACCGCTACCAGATATAATATGATGATGAGGATGCTGGGGATGCCTACCCATCCCAGGGCCAGCCCGGAAAACCCTTCCCCGGCAAGGATACTTCCTGCAGCGAGAGCAATAAGTAAAATCCCCGCCCCCGCCGACATGATATGGCTCAGGCTTGCATTACTCAGGACCGGGGTACGGCGATGTACCACGTCCAGTAAAGCCAGGATAAGTAGATTGAAAATACAACTCCCGAGGAGGTCGCCTAAGGCGAGGTCAGGAAGCTTGACCAGGGCAACAGAACTCACCCCATTAACTAGCTCAGGCATGGAGGTAATGAGAGCCAGGAGCACCAGGCCGATCCATAGCCTTCCCAGTCCTGTCTTCTCAGCTATAATATCTCCGTAACGGGCTAGCTTTGTCCCGGCAAACAGGATGATGACAAGGCATACAATAAACTTAAACCAGACCAAGAATCAAGGCTCCCTAGGGTAATTTACCGCCATTATACCCCATTTGCCTGCAAAATATTAGCCAACCTTTCGTTTTTATCTGATATCTATTACAATAAGCGTTAGTGTAGTATCTGTCGGGAAAGGAGCGTAACATGCAAAAGATTACCGATAATGTATATGCCGAAACCGGTTTTCGCGGCTGCAATCCTGGTTTTGTCGTTACCAGAGAGGGGGTGGTGATGATTGATACCCCCCAGATGCCAGCCGACGCAGTAGGCTGGCGTGATGAGATTGCCAGACACGGGCCGGTCCGTTATCTGATAAATACCGAACCCCACGGTGACCATTTTACGGGCAACCATTTCTTTGAGGGCACTGTGGTGGCTCACCAGGGTACCAGAGAGGCAATACTGGCGTCCTCTGTGGAGCAGCTAAAGGAGCGCTTCAAGCAGATGGCTCCGGAGAGCCTCTCCCTTATGGAGGGGTTCGGATACCGACCGCCTACCATTACCCTCTCCCAGCAGCTCACCCTTTACCTGGGCGACCATACCTTCCAGCTTATTAATCTCCCGGGGCATACGCCCTACCAGGTAGCAGTCTACATCCCTGAGGAGAGGGTATGTTTTACATCGGATAACGTGTTTCACAAGGTACAGGCTTTTCTTCATCAGGCGCTACCCTACGAATGGCTTGAATCCTTAAAAAGAATCGGGGAACTGGAGGCTGATGTGCTGGTTCCCGGGCACGGTAAAATCTGTGACCGAAGCTACATCCCGGAGATGAGTGCCTTTATTCAGGACTGGATAGATGCCGTTTCTGAGGCGATTGGTAAAGGAATGAGCTTGGAAGAGGCTCAGGACAGGGTATCCTTTCTCGACCGATACCCGATGGAGTCAGGCACCGAGTCGATGGCGGAAATGGTGCAGAGGATGAATGTGGCACGACTGTACGAGGTTTTGAAAAAATAGCCGGTCATGTGGTGCATTGCTGACGGCAGTGACACTACAGGCAGGAGGTATGATTGGATGAAAGCGAGAACCTACCCTGAGTTCAGCACACAACACCCGCTACTTCTGACAACATTAATGAAGAGGCCGTTAAGCCTGAAGCCGGATGAAACAGGCATTGTCTACAGGAACTCCGATACCGGCCGGTACTCTCGCTTTACCTGGAGTGAGTGGTATCAACGCACCTGCCGTCTGGCTAACGCTCTCAAGGGTCCCCTGGGAGTAAAGCCCGGGAAATTCAGGGAGCCAGGAGATAGAGTAGCTACCATGGCTCTCAACAATCACCAGCACCTGGAGCTTTACTACGCAGTTTCCTGTACCGGAGCAGTGCTGCATCCAATCAACATGAGGCTTTCCCTGGAGCACATAGTGCATACAATAAACCATGCCCAGGACAGGGTAATATTCTTTGATGACTTTGCCTTACCTGTTCTCGAGAGGATTTTCGACAGGATAAGACCTACCGTGGAGAAATTCGTATATATTCCCGGTGATACAGGAAGACCGCAGACCGGGATTGAGCCTATCTATGACTATGAGGAGCTGCTGAGAGAGCAGCCGCCTGATATGGAGTGGCCATATCTGGATGAGAATATTTATGCCACCCTCTGCTACACCACCGGTACTACCGGACTCCCCAAGGGGGTCATGTTTACCCACAGGCAGCTCTACCTGCTCATATTGCACCAGATGGTCCACACCAGCTTTAATGCTTCTACGGCAGTCCCGCCTCTTGGTGAGGCGGCTACAATCATGATTAACGTGCCTTTGTTCCACATCCATGCCTGGGGAGCACCCTACTCCAGTGTCTTTGGGGCGAGCAAAATAGTACTGCCGGGGAGGTTCACCCCTGAGGGTTTCTGTGAGCTGGTGCAGACTGAGAAGGTGACCAATACCAGCCTGGTGCCCACAATGCTAGCCATGCTTATTGAGTATGAAGACCTGGACAGGTATGACCTGAGCAGTCTGGCAAACATCGGGGTCGGCGGTGGTGCCCTGCCTCTCGGCTTGAAGACCAAGGCAGAACGGACAATTCCGGGCTTCACTGTTATGTCAGGATATGGTATGACCGAAACTGCCCCCTCCACAATAAATTCCTTCATAAAGCGCTCCCTGGTGGACTTGCCCAAGGAGGAACTGGATGAATATATGGTTAAAACGGGAATCCCGCTTCCTGGCCTTAGAATTGAGGTTGTCGGCGAGGACGGCGAGCCAGTGCCGCACGACAATAAGACCATTGGAGAGATAATAATGAGAGGGCCCTGGGTGATGGAGCAGTACTACAATGACCCTGATAAGACAGCCGAGGTCTGGAGAGACGGGTGGTTCCACACCGGGGATGTAGCCAGGGTTGATGAAGAGGGCTATATAACAATCGCCGACAGGGTGACCGATGTAATCAGGAGCGGGGCTGAGATGGTTCCAACAGTGCTCCTGGAAAACATAACAGCCACGGCTGACTTTATTCTGGAGGCAGCCTATGTAGGTGTCCCCGATGCTATATGGGGGGAAAGGCCAATGGCTATTGTAAGGCTAATGTCCGGTGCTACCGAGGACGAGAGAGACATATTCAAATTTCTGGAGACCGAAGGTGTGGAAAAGGGCAGGATAACTAGATGGATGCTCCCCGACTACGTAGTATTCACCGATGACATACCGAAGACCAGCGTTGGTAAGTTTGATAAAATAGCCATCAAGAAGAGATTGGATGAATTCCTGTCAAGAGCCACTAAAGTACGCAAAGACTAGTCTCACGCAGAGATTCCCCTGGATTTCTTAATGAGGAGCCGGCATATTCGCGAGACTAATTGACATGCGGTGGACTGGATTGTTAATATAGCCGTAGCAGTCAATTTCTGGCTGATTTACACCCTTGCCAGAAACAAGCGGAAGAAAAAGAGGAGGTAACATATTATGGCAGAGGAAGATGTTCTCTATACTAAAGAAGATGGTATTGGAACCATTACTCTAAACCGTCCGGAGAGGATGAATGCGGTCACCAATGATATGCTGATAACTATCCATGAGATGATAGCCGATATCATTAAGGACGATGAAGTCAGAGCAGTGATAGTAACGGGGAACGGACGAGCCTTTTGCGGTGGGACTGATGTCAGCTCCCTCGGGAGAGAAGACTCAGAAGCCACTGCTGCCAGGGAAAGAAGGCGACAGAGGCTGGAGGATTTGAACCTGCCAGAAAGCCCCCTGCCTACCTGGTCATTCACACGCATTCCCAAGCCCACTATTGCCGCTATCAATGGTGCTGTGGTAGGTATGGGAGCTGAGTGGATTGCTCAGTGCGATATACGGATTGCATCAGAGAATGCCCGCTTCGGCTGGGTATTCAGCATGAGAGGGTTGCCTCCCGATACAGGGTCCGGGCCCTACCTTCTTCCATATATCGTTGGTATGAGCAAGGCCCTTGAGCTGATGTACTCCGGTGAGATTATTGATGCACGCGAGGCAGAGCGGATAGGGCTGGTAAGCAAGGTAGTGCCGCCTGAAGAGCTAATGCCAGCCGCCAAGGAGATGGCACACAGGCTGACACGGGGTGCCCCACTGGCAATCAAGGCAATTAAGGAGCTTACCTACGGCTCGCTGGAATGGCTCCCCAGTGTTCAGATAAGAGAGACGCATGAGCGTTTCCACAGCCTGTCGCAGACTGAGGACTGCCAGGAAGGTATCAGGTCTTTCCGGGAGAAGAGACCACCGGTCTGGAGAGGCAAATAGGCTGTCTGCTCCTCTCAGTAGAGCATACCTTGGGCGACATAGGCAGCTATGTTAAACCGCCTCATTGAGGCGGTTTACGGCATTGTTTTCTCCAACCAAACAGTGAGCCAGTTTATACAGGTGAATAACTATGTATATTGACTACACAACAAACAAATAGTATCATATAGGTGAAAATTGGGAGGGGGTCTTTTACCGGGGAGCGTGGTTTTCACAGGGTAAACGGCAGGAGTACAGGAAAACATGGCTGGTAATAAGAGAGGCATAGTCAAAAACTCGCGGCTGTTTTGGAGCTTAGATGATGCCCAGATAGATAGACTGATGGAAATGTGCGAGGAGCAGTCTTACGATGCCGGGCTGCGTATCTTCAGTGCAGGTGATAGAGCACACAATCTATATATTGTTGAGCGGGGCAAGGTCGCTCTTGAGATGGAGATTCGTATCGGCTCACGGACAATGAAGCAGGTAGTGATTGACGTCATAGAAGATGGCGAGGTATTCAGCTGGCCGGCGCTCTCTGACATACCGGTTAATGATAACTCTGCAATTGCTACAGAAAACACCAAACTACTTTCCTTCAATGGAGAGCGGCTGCGCCAGTTGAGTGGTGAGGACATTGATTTATGCCGCAAGGTGATGCAGGAACTCCTTAAGCTGGTGTCTGACAGGCTATCAAATGCAAAACGGACACTAGCCCATGTACTATCAGTCACCTCCCATGACCTTAGAGCTCCTCTGGCAACTATTCAAAGCTCACTGGAAGCCGTAATAGGCGGTTTTGCCGGCGCTATTAACAGCAAGCAGGAGGAGTTGCTGTCAGGGGGTATGCAGAGAGTATCTGACCTTGTCAGCATGATTGATAATCTACTGGACATCTCCTATGTGGAAATTAGAGGAGTGGATTTTGAAAAGGTGAACCTGTCGGAGGTGATAGAGAGTTCAATAGGCGATGTCGCCGGTATCGCCCAGGAAAAGGGAATAGTGCTGAGGAACGAAACTCCAGACAAACTGCCCCAGATTCTGGGGATAGCCAGGCGCCTACGCCAGGTTCTGACCAATTTACTGGGCAACGCTGTCAAGTTCACTCCAAGTGGTGGTATGGCAACAATTGGTTTTAGCGAAACAACCGATAAGGTTCAACTGGAGGTTGCCGATACCGGCATAGGTATATCTGCTGAAGAGCTACCAAAGATATTTGGTGATTTCTACCGGGGCATAAGGATTGAGGCAGAGGGAGCTGGTCTGGGGCTAGCCATAGCCAAGAAGATAGTCGAAGCACATGGCGGTAGCATCTGGGCGGAAAGTCCCGACCCTGAAACAGGAAAGGGGACAAGATTTAGCCTTGCTCTGCCCAAGGTCTTTGAACCCGGCAAGACCCCTGAAGATGAAGGAAGGCAGGGACTGGCTGGAGCAAAAATCCTGGTCGCTGATGATGACCCTGAGATGCGGAGAATAGTAGCCCTTGTCCTTGAGTCGCACAGCTACGAGGTACGCACTGCCCAGGACGGGGAAGAGGCTCTGGCCAAAATTAAAGAGGAAGAACCTGACCTGGTGATTCTGGACTTGCTTATGCCCAGAATGGACGGATTTGAGGTTTGCAAGCAACTCGAAGAGCAAAGAGGCCAGGGTGGCAGGAGGATGCCAATCCTGATACTAAGCGCGGTAAGAGAGGACAGCAGCCGCAGGCGATATGAGCTTGAAACTGAAATGGACCTGGATGTTGACGATTATATAACAAAACCGATTTCACCCCCCGTACTGCTCCAGCGGGTAGAGAGGGCCCTGATGAAGGGTAAAGCCATAGGAGCAACAAGTTTAACCATAACAAAAGGAGGCAAGCAGTGGACAGACAAGCCAGAATCTTGATAGTTGATGATGACCCGGTATTCCTGAATGCAACTAAAACTGTTCTAGAAAGCGGTAATTATGATGTCATCACTGCTCTTGATGGCGACGAAGGCCTGCAAAAGGTCAAGGATGAGAAACCAGACCTGATATTACTTGATATAATTATGCCCACTCAAGACGGGTTTCATGTTTGCCAGCAGATTAAGAAGGACCCACAACTGGCGAATATTCCCGTAATAATATTGACCAGCTTTGCCAAGTATAAGGGCGAAACCAACATACCGGTCAGTGCCGGGCTCGAGCTGGAGGCAGAGGGGTATATAGACAAACCGGTTAGCCCTGCTGAACTGCTAAAAAGCGTAGCGGAGATGTTGAAGAAGTAGGCTCCTGAGGCACTGCCCGAAACGGCTATACTCTATTCAAAGGCACTCAAGATGGCAGAGAGAAGGGTAAAAGTAACTGTTCGGCGGATGGTAGAGTCGGACTTTGATGCAGTCTTGAGCCTTGGCGGGGATATTATATCCCGCGAAGACCTGATTGCCTGGGGAGCAGGTGGGCCACTTGACCTGAGCTTTATCGCCAAAAATCGGGGACAGATAATTGGTTTTAATCTGGCCTGTGTTCTGTATTACGGGATACCGCTCACCAAAGTGGGCGTGATTCACGGAATTGTCGTTGAGCATGAATACCGTCGCCATGGCATTGGCCAGAGGTTAGTAAAAGAGGTACTCAAGTCCTGCCGCGAGAAAGGAGTGGTCACTATCCGGGCACTCGTTGATGATAATGACACCCCACTCAGGCAATTCGCCAAAGAACTGGGCTTCCAACGCAGTACGGTTGCAAACTACGACAGAACCTCTCACATTGATTTACCGGGTTGCTAGGGATACGCTTCACCCCTTACCGGGAACCACTGGCCGGGTGTCTGAGCTGAGGATTGTGTCTCGCCGCCAACCGAGCCTGTTAAGCTGCGGTAAAATGTATGGGGGATTATCAGCCGGTGTGAAATCAATCTGGCAGAGATATGCCGTTCGGAGAAATTGAGAAGGACAGGTAATAATGGTTGAAGAGAGCAGCAAAAGAGAGAAGATTCTTGTAATCAGTAGCAAAGCAGAGCTTGCTCAAATGGTGCAGGAGGCTGTTGCTGGCTCTATTGAGGTAGTGCATGCGCCTGACCAGCAGCAGGGACTGGAGATGGCAAGGAAGGAGATGCCTGAAATTATTACCCTGGGCTATATTGAGCCGCGAGGTAGTGCCTTTAAGTTACACCGCCAGCTCAAAGATGGATGGATAACAAAGAACATCCCGCTTCTGATAGTAGATGTCAATCCGCGAGACCCCTCCAGAAGGGTATTGAGTATGGAAGAAGGTCTGCAGATAGAGGCTGATGAGTTTATTTCTCTTGCCGGTAGTGATGAGCGTGCCGCTGCTGCCAAATTAGCCGAGCCGATTGTCAGACTGAAGGAAAGACTGCGCGACCGGCTCAGGGAGAGCGCCAATACAGTGCGGGAAGCAATTCTAAGCCCGGACACCTTCTGCATTACCTGGGAGCAGATTCCCGGCAGGGGTGCTTTTGAAATGCAGCAGGAGGAGCTTATTGAGAATGCCCGAATAGCTGCCCGAAGAGGAAAGATTCACGCTGTAAGTGTAACCGATAACCCCGGTGGAAACCCGGCCATTTCCACAGAGATGCTGTGTACCGAGGTTAAGAAACTGGGGATAGAGCCTCTGGTACACCTCGCCTTCAGGGACAAGAACCGGAATCAGTGCGAGAGCCTGCTTTATGGACTGGCTGCCCTGGGGGTGAGGAATCTCCTTATGCTAACCGGAGACTATCCTTCAAGCGGTAGCTTTCGGGGAAGGTCCAAGCCTGTGTTCGATTTAGACTCGGTACAGGGTCTGCAACTGGTTGAGATGATGAATGGAGGGATGGAACATGAGGCGATGGGACGAAAAACAACCCTGGCTCCAACCGACTTCTTCACCGGCGCTGCTGTTTCACCCTTCAAGCAGTCAGAGCCAGAGCTTATGGGGCAATACTACAAGCTGAAGAAAAAGATAGAGGCCGGGGCAAAATTCATCATTAGCCAGGTGGGGTACGATGCTCGCAAGCTCCATGAACTCCTGCAGTGGCTGAAGGTAAATGAATACAAGATACCGGTACTGGCTAATATCTATATACTACCTTATGGAGCTGCCAGAGTAATGAATGCTAACCAGATTCCCGGCTGTGTTGTCACTGACAAGCTGCTGGCGGAACTGAATGCTGAAAGAAAAGAGCAGGATAAGGGCAGGTCAGCCAGACTCAACCGGGCCGCCAAAACGTATGCGATTGCCAGGGGAATGGGGTATGCCGGAGCCCATATCGGAGGGCACGGGGCAACCTACGAGATGGTCGAATATATTGTCGAAAAGGGAGAGGAACTAGCGCCCAGCTGGCAGGACCTGGTAGCGGAGTTCAATTACCCGCAGAGCAATGGCTTCTACTTCTTCCAGAAGGATAACAAGACGGGTCTGAATCTTGATATACCGGCGACAAGAACAGCCAAGGCTACACACCCGCCTGTTTATCTGCTTTCCAGGCTTGCTCATGCCACACTTTTCAACCCGGATAGTATCATATTCAAGGCGTTCCGACCCGTGGCGAAGCTGGTGGATTCTTCACCGGCACTTGCATCGGCCTTCGGTAGTTTTGAGCACATAAGCAAGGTAGCCCTCTTCGGGTGTATGAATTGTGGTGACTGTGGCCTGTTTGATGTAGCCTTCATATGTCCCATGTCCCAGTGTCCCAAGAACCAGAGAAACGGCCCCTGTGGGGGAAGCTACGAAGGCTGGTGCGAGGTTTACCCGGACAAAAAGTGTGTCTGGGTAAGAGCCTACCAGAGGTTGAAGGGTCACAAAGAGGAGGACTCCATCGGGGATTACATCGTTCCTCCTTGTAACTGGGAGTTGACAGGGACATCTTCATGGCTCAACTTTTACCTCGGCCGTGACCACTCAGCCAAGAGACTGGGGATAAGTGCGCCCGAGAACGAGCCCTTTTTATTAGAGGCTACACAACTGCTCTTCAGTGGCATGGCACGCATCTTCGGCTTAAAGAAAGATTAAAGTGAGACTTAGGCCAAAGTCAGTTATGTTGGAGGTTAAGAAGAATGCACCTCTCAGAGTTAATCAAGCGCCACCAGTTTGTTGTTACATGTGATATAGACTCGCCCAAGGGAGTCAATATTGAAGAATTCCTGGATAAAGTGGATATAGTGAAGGACTATGTTGATGCTATCAATATAGGTGACAACCAGAGAGCAGTGATGCGGGCGGCAGCTCTGGCAGTTTGCCATCTACTCAAGGAAAGGGATATTGAGCCGGTAATGGAGCTGGCAGCCTGTTACAGGAACCGCCTGGCACTTCAGTCTGCCCTGCTGGGTGCAGCCATTCTCGGGATTGATAACGTACTCCTGCTTGCCGGGTATGACCCCTCCGTTGGTGACCACGCTGACGCCAAACCAGTCTACGACCTTGACAGCACTTCGCTTGTTGATGCAGCTATAGCGCTGACAAAGGGGTCAGATATGGCAGGTCATGCTCTCAACGAGGCCCCCGACTTCTGCCTCGGTATTATGGTCACCCCGGAGCTTGAATCTGGTGGGACGCATCTAGCCGGGCTGAAGGAGAAAATGGCTCTGGGGATAAACTATATTCAAACACAGCCAGTATATGAGCCGGAGGTCCTGGAGAGGTTTGTGGAGTCAATTAGCAGCTTTAACGTGCCGGTTATAGTTGGCCACGTAATGCTGAAGTCGGCAAGTATGGCCAGATTTATGAATAGTAATTTCCCCGGTGTCACCGTGCCTGAGAAATTCATCAAGGAGCTTGAGGGGCTTTCCAGGGACCAGGTGGCAGAGACAAGTTTGCAGATCTCGATAGAGCTTTTAAACAAGATGAAACCCATGTGCCAGGGTATACACCTTATGCCTACGGGGTGGGAGAGATACGTGCCCGCAATTGTAGAGAAGGTAGCCAGCGACAGGGTAACAGGCTAGTCCGGTAAGGTACAACCGGAGATACTGTTGCGCTATGCCAGTCTCTACTGCCTCACTCTGTGACCCGGTCAAGAGCACACTCCACATGTTGCCATCGGGTGATATCAGTAGCGCCCTGCCGCATACCTGCCGCCAGATTTTCCGCTGAAGGTTTATTAGCAAAATGGAATTATGTCACCGGTATTTGGTATAATCCAAACCTAGGAGAGGTGTCCGAGTGGTTCATGGTGCCGCTCTCGAAAAGCGGTCTCCGCGTAAGCGGGGCGTGGGTTCGAATCCCACCCTCTCCGCCACTGTGGTGAACTGTGGAGAGGTGCTGGAGTGGACTATCAGGCGCGCCTGGAGAGCGCGTGTAGCCTTAGGCTACCGTGGGTTCGAATCCCACCCTCTCCGCCAGAGTGGTCTCATCAAAGAAGATATATATTGAGTTGAACTGAAAGGAAACCTGCCATCAAGAAGCCGAATTTACGCTCCTTCTTTTCAGGGCTAGTGCCCTTATTTATGCTGGCGCACTTTGGCCACCACCTGCCTGGGTCACTGCTACCACCGCTTTCAACCTTCATCAGTGACGAATATAGCCTGAACAAGACTCAATTAGGACTTCTGGGCTCAGCATACAATCTGCCGTATGGACTCAGTCAGCTACCAGCGGGGTGGCTGGCCGACCGCATCGGGCCCCGTATCCTGACCCTCATAGGGGTGTCTGGTGTGGCAGTATGCGGACTCCTGGTTGGTCTCTCACCGACCTACATTGTAATGGTCGTCTTCCTCGTACTGCTGGGAATTATGGGCGGTGGCTATCACCCGGCCGCCTCCCCACTGGTCTCATCCTCAGTTAATGAGAAGAACCGGGGGCGGGCACTGGGCTTCCACCAGATAGGAGGCGCCGCCAGCTTTGTTCTGACGCCGCTGATTGCTGCGGCTATCGCCGGGGCTATCGGTTGGCGGGGTGCGTTTATCTCGCTATCCATCCCCACCTTCATCTTTGGTATCGTTCTGTACATGCTGTTGAAGCGGTGGGGGGATACCAGAAAAACCGTGCAGGAGACAGCCGGCAGTTATACCGGGACACCACCCCCTCAAGACCATTTGCGCCACCTTGTAGCCTTTATCTTTCTGGGCGTAGTCCTTCAGGTCCTGATTTACTCTACATTCTTGTTTATCCCCCGGTTTGCCGTTGAAGAATTTGGGGTCACCGAGGAAACCGCCGCCGCCCTGTTATCCCTGGCTCACCTGGCCGGGCTATGGTCAGGGCCTCTTGGTGGGTATCTGTCCGACCGTCTGGGAAAGGTACCGGTGCTGGTAGTGGCGAGTTTCGTTGCCGCCCCGTTTTTCTATCTGCTGAGCCAGGCCTGGGTCGGCTGGAGTATATCACTGGTACTGCTTGTCATGGGCACATGCCAGTATATCGGTATGCCGGTCGCTGAAGCCTACATTATCAGCCATGCCCGGGAGCGCCACCGCTCAACAATACTGGGTATCTACTACTTCGCCAGTAGGGGTGGTCCGGGCATAATAATGCCGGTGATGGGCTATCTAATTGACCAGATGGGTTTCGGCAGTACCTTCACTATCGTGGGTGCGGCGGTACTCGTAGTGACCCTCGGTTGCTCCGCATTTCTCTGGAGGAGCCGGGGCTGAATAGCGCTCCTGTAATTTCCTGTCCATGCCCATTTTGACAATTGTCTTCAATGAACCCCTGTGCTAGAATAGCAATGCTTTGAAAGTAAACAAGAAAGACATTAAGTACTGGGTAGGCTTCAGTTTCATACCGGGCATCGGCCGGGTGAGGCTGAACCAGCTTGAGAGCTACTTTGGCAACCTGGAGGATGCCTGGAAAGCCACCCCTGCCGAGTTAAAGCAAGCCAGGCTGGACAGCAGCGCCATAAAGGCGCTTACTGCCTGGCGGCCGAGAGTATCCCTGGAGGCGGAGATAGAGAAGCTGGAGCGCTACGAGGTGCAGGTACTTACCTACCACGATTCTGGCTATCCAGCCCGGCTGAAGGAGATATATGATTATCCGCCGATACTCTATGTCAGGGGTTCCCTGCTTCCCCAGGATGAGTGGTGCCTGGCAGTAGTCGGTACACGGCGGGCTACTGTCTACGGGAGGCAGGTAACCGAAGAGATAGTCGCCGACCTGGCACGGAATAAAATCGTCATTGCCAGCGGTCTGGCGAAGGGGATTGACTCAGTAGCCCACCGGAGCGCCCTTGAGGCAGGGGGCAGGACTATCGCTGTCTTTGGCTGCGGGCTTGATACTGTCTACCCCAGTGAGAACACTGACCTGGCTCGCCGTATTATGGACCAGGGGGCTTTGATAAGCGAATACCCCCTGGGCACCAGACCCAGACCCGAAAACTTTCCCCGACGTAACCGAATCATGAGCGGAATGAGCCTGGGGGTCCTGGTGGTTGAAGCCGGCAAGGCAAGTGGAGCCCTGATTACCGCTAACCTGGCACTTGAGCAGAACAGGGAGGTCCTGGCTGTCCCGGGCAGTATCCTGTCGCCAGCCAGTAGAGGTACCAATCACCTTATCCAGGAGGGCGCCAAGCTGGTCAGCGACTATAAAGATATTCTGGAGGAGTTAAATCTCACGGCGGTGGCGCAGCAGATGGAGATGAAGGAGATTCTACCGGCATCTGATACAGAGTCGCTGTTGCTGAAGCAACTGTCGGCTGAGCCTGTCCATATAGACGAGGTCTGCCGCAGCAGCGGGCTGCCGGTATCCACAGTCAGCAGCACTCTGGCAATGATGGAGCTCAAGGGTCTGGTAAGGACAGTGGGGGCTATGAAGTATGTCCTGGCTCGTGAAATGAGGGAGGAATACAGGGTCAGGGTAGAATAGGGAAGCAATTAGTAATGGAATAACCCCGGGTTTTTTATAGCCATGTCAAGCAAAAAGAGAAGTTTGGTAGTTGTTGAATCGCCGGCTAAAGCCAGGACACTGAGCAGGATTCTGGGTGTCGGCTACAGTCTTAAAGCCTCACTTGGGCACATA
>CAZEBT010000011.1:15259-19842 GCA_964510485.1 uncultured Dehalococcoidales bacterium
CCAAGAGCCGGCTGGGGCTAGACATAGAGAATGGTTTCATACCCCAGTACGTAGTACCCAGGGAGAAGAGCAAGACTGTAAACGAGCTTAAAAAGGCATCTAAAGAGGCATCCACGATATACCTTGCCACAGACCCGGACCGGGAGGGTGAAGCCATCTCCTGGCATTTGGCTACGGTAATGAAGAAGAACAAGACACCATTCCGCCGGGTCGTCTTCCACGAGATAACCGAGGAGGCTATCAAGCAGGCTTTCAAGCACCCCCGTGCCATAGATATGCAGCTTGTTGATGCCCAGCAGGCACGGCGTGTCCTGGACAGACTGGTGGGTTACAAGCTCAGCCCGTTGCTCTGGAAAAAGGTAAGGAGAGGCCTGTCAGCGGGTAGAGTGCAATCAGTGGCGCTGAGAATTATTGTTGACCGCGAGCGTCAGATTGAGGGCTTTACCCCGGAAGAATACTGGACTATTGAGGCTGAGCTTGTCAAGAAGACAGCCGCCGGTAAAAAGGGGGCTTTCCGGGCAGCGCTGATTGGTCTTATGGATGGCACCAAGCTGGATATCGGCACCGGCGACAAGGCAAAAGAGGTTAGTAGCCGGCTTGAGCAGGCTGACTACAGCGTTGATAAAGTAAAGACCAAGAAGGTGACCCGCCAGCCGGCGCCACCCTTTATCACCAGCACACTACAGCAGGAAGCCTGGTACCGACTTCGCTTCAGCGCCAGCCAGACGATGGCGATTGCCCAGCAGCTTTACGAAGGCCTGCCGATAGGCAAGGGGGACAGTGTAGGGCTCATCACCTATATGCGCACTGACTCTACTCGCGTGGCCCGCTCAGCCGTGGTTGAGGCCAGGGAATACATCAAGAGCACCTACGGTGCTGAGTTTGTTCCACCTCACGCCCGGTCCTTCACCAGAGTTGTCAAGGGGGCACAGGAGGCACACGAGGCTATACGCCCTACCAGAGTCCGGCGGGAACCGTCTGTGGTCAAGCCGCACCTTACCACCAACCAGTTCAAGCTCTACGAGCTTATCTGGAAGAGGATGGTAGCCAGTCAGATGTCGGCGGCTATATTTGATAGCACCACGGTTGACATTGAAGCCAGATGCACTGACTCCAGAACAGGCTACCTCCTCCGGGCTTCCAGCTCGGTGAGCCGGTTTGCCGGGTTCACTACTCTCTATACCAGAGAGGAGGGTAAGGAGGAAGAAAAGAGGAGTTCACTGCTCCCCAGGCTGGAAAAGGGTGACGGGCTTAGGCTCCTGGGGCTTTTCCCCGAGCAGAACTTTACCCAGCCGCCGCGGCGCTTTACCGAAGCCACCCTGATCAGAATGCTGGAGGAACGAGGCATCGGGCGGCCGAGCACCTATGCCCCAATCCTGTCGGCGATCCGGGAGCGCGGCTATGTTGTTAAGGCTACCGGAAGCTTTAAGCCTACAGAGCTTGGTCTTGTGGTCAATGACCTGGTGAGCAGTTACTTCCCGGATATCGTTGATACTGAGTTTACCGCCCATATGGAGGACCAGCTGGATGATATAGCCCAGAAGAACAGGGGCTGGGTGGATGTTGTCCGGGAATTCTATACCCCCTTTGAGAAGAGCCTCAATAACGCCTTCGAGAAAGTGGAGAGGGTTAAGCTGGCTGATGAGTTAACCGATGAAATATGTCCTGAGTGCGGTAAGCCACTGGTAATTAAGGTAGGGCGCTACGGGAAGTTCCTGGCGTGTAGCGGCTACCCCGACTGCAAATTTACGAAGTCGTACCAGCTCAAGACGGGGGCTAAGTGCCCGCAGTGCGGCAGTGAGCTAATAGAGAGGCTGAACAAAAAGAGGCGCACCTTTTACGGTTGCAGCAGCTACCCGGACTGCAAGTTCGCCACCAATTACAAGCCCGTACCTGCCCCCTGCCCAAAGTGTGGCGGGCTGATGACGGTATACCGGGAAAATCAGGTCAGGTGCACGAAGTGCAAGTACCGGGGGAAGATGGAGGAGACCGGGGTTAAGGCAGGTGTCAGCTAGTATTATGCAAGAAATCTTTGACAGATATATAGATTATCTAACCGCCGAGCGCAATGCTTCGCCGTATACGGTGCGCAACTACGCCACTGATTTAATCGGTAACTACAAGCGGGGACCGGAAAAGGGCTTCTTCCAGTTCCTGAAGTATAAGAGGATTGGCTCGCTGGATGAGGTTGACAGTCACATAATGCGTGAGTACATCGCCTGGCTGATGGAGAGGGGTATTGTCAGGGAGAGCATTGCCCGCAAGCTATCAGCCATTCGCTCGTTCTACCGGTACCTGCTGCGCGAGGGAATACTGGCAAGAAATCCGCTGGAGAGTGCCTCATCACCGAAAACAGACCGGCGGCTGCCCTCTTTTCTCACAACCGATGAGGTGATACGGCTTCTTGAAGCCCCCGACTTACCCACACCGCAGGGGCAGCGTGACCGGGCTTTGCTGGAGCTGCTCTATGCCTCCGGTCTCAGGGTAAGTGAACTGGTGAACCTGGACTTGGGGCAGGTTAATCTTAATACCAATGAAATCCGGGTGCTGGGGAAGGGTTCCAAGGAGCGGATGGTGCTGATGGGCGAGCCGGCTGCCAGGGCGCTTTCTATCTATCTGGCGCAGGGCAGGCCCGAACTCCTGGGTGAGAAGAGGAGCCGCGCTGTGTTCCTTAACCGCTACGGGGAGCGTCTGGTGGAGCGGAGGGTGCAGAAAATCCTGGAGAGGTATTCCGGTGCCGCCGGCATAGGGAAGAGGGTCCACCCCCATGTACTGCGCCATACCTTCGCCACGCACCTGCTTGATGGAGGAGCCGACCTGAGGGTAGTCCAGGAGCTTCTGGGTCATGCCAACCTGTCCTCGACACAGGTCTATACCCATGTAAGCAAAAGCCAGGCACGAAAGGTGTACCTGTCAGCCCACCCGATGGCACAAACAGATGATGACAAAGATACAGAGCAGACTACAAAGGCTGCGCCAGAGGCTTCCTGAGAAGGAGCTTGATGGCATATTTATCTCGCAACCGGAGAACAGGGTGTACCTTTCTGGTTTTGACGGTTCGGCTGGCTATCTGCTGGTTACTCCGGAAGCGGCCGTCCTGGCAACTGACTTCCGGTATATAGAGCAGGCAAAGGCACAGGCTCCTGAATACGAGGTCTTTGAGATAACCGGTGGTGTACCTGAGTGGTTTCCCCGGCTGGTGGCCGGGCTAAGCCCGGGCAGGCTCGGGTTCGAAGCGGGGCATATTACCCTTGCTCAGTACCGGGAGCTATCCGGGGTGCCAGATAAAGCTAAACCCTGGCTCAGCCTTGTCCCCGTGGATGGACTGGTGGAGTCGCTCCGGGCAATAAAGGAACCGGAGGAGATTGAGCTTATTACCAGGGCCGTAGAAATATCCGATAAAGCCATTGAATATATCGCAGGAAGAATCCAGGCCGGTATGACTGAGAAGGAGATAGCCTGGGAGCTGGAGAGGTTTATGCGGGAGCACGGCAGCCAGTCAATGCCCTTTGATATTATTGTTGCTTCGGGCCCGAATGCCGCCCTGCCTCATGCCAGGCCCTCCGAGCGCAAAATCCGCACTCAGGAACCAGTAGTAATTGATATGGGAGCCAGAGTTGGTGGCTACTGCAGTGACCTTTCACGCACAATATTCCTTGATATGCCCCCCTACAAGGAAGATATATGCAACCGGGTATATGATACTGTACTGGGTGCCCAGCTGGCGGCAATAGCCATGATAGAGGAAGGGATGACCGGTGAGGAGGCTGACCGCCTGCCCAGAATGATGATTCAGGATGCCGGCTTTGGTAAAGCCTTTGGTCACTCTCTGGGGCATGGTATCGGGCTGGTGCCACACGAACAGCCGCGCCTTGGCCCGAGGTCAACCGACATTCTCACATCAGGGATGGTATTTTCTATTGAACCCGGTATTTACCTCAGCGGCTGGGGTGGGGTGAGGACTGAGGACCTGGTAGTGATGGAGAACGGCAAAGCCAGGGTGCTCTCCAGAGCCAGGAAATAGCTAATAGCGGAGGAATAAATGATAAATGCCACCGAGTTAAGGAAGGGGGTTACCATCGAGCTGGATGGCAAGCTTTACCAGGTCGTTGACTACCAGCACATCAAGCAGAAACGGACAGCGCTGGCACGTGTAAAACTCCGTGATATCCAGGCGGGTCACACTATTGAGCGTACCTTCTCATCGGATGAGAAATTTGTGCGGGCACGTCTTGAGTTCCGGTCAATGCAATATCTATATAGTGATGGTGACCTGTATTACTTTATGGACGAGGAGAACTTCGAGCAGATATCTATCGGTGCCAGTCAGCTGGAGGATGCCGTAAATTATCTGAAGGAAGGCATATCCCTGCAGGTATCGAGCTACAAGGGTGAACTGATAGGTGTGGAGCTGCCGATTACTGTTGAGCTTGAGGTGACTCATACGGAACCGGGTGTTAGGGGAGACACGGCGACGGCAGCAAACAAACCGGCTACACTGGAGACTGGCATAACCATCCATGTGCCCCTCTTCGTTAATCAGGGGGATATTATCAAGGTAGATACCCGTAGCGGTACCTATC
>CAZEBT010000012.1:0-19369 GCA_964510485.1 uncultured Dehalococcoidales bacterium
GATTACGTTGATGTCATCCAGATTGGAGCCAGGAACATGTATGACCAGGACCTGCTCACCAAGGTAGCCAAAACAGGAAAGCCTATTCTATACAAGAGGAATTTTGGAGCCGGCATCGAAGAATTCCTCTCCTTTGCCGAGTACATGGTGGCTGAGAACAACAGGGACATTATCCTCTGTGAAAGGGGAATCCTGCCCCTGGGCAAGGGCAAAAACTATACCCGCTACACCCTTGACCTGGCTGCTGTCCCGGCCATCCAGAAAGAGACCTATCTGCCGGTAATCGTTGACCCCAGCCATGCCGCCGGGCGGAGAGACCTCATCTTTGACCTGTGCTGCGCCGGTATAGCTGTCGGCGCCTCCGGACTGATAGTTGAGGTGCACCACAATCCCGTAGAAGCGCTGGTTGACGGCCAACAGATGATTACACCCGATGAACTCAAGGATGTCATCAGCACCTGCCAGAGAGTTCATAAGGCTATCGGGCCCAGAACTAATAACAACTAAAGGCAATGTGGTATGAAAAGGGTTAGGGTCAGACTCGGTAATAATAGCTATAACATCTATATAGGCTCGGGCCTGCTTGCACAGACCGGTGACTGGCTAAAGAAGAGTGGTTTCAACGATAAACTGGTAATCATTACTGACCAACCGGTGAAAAGATTGTACGGCACCACTCTGAAGCAGAGACTTACCAGCGACGGCTTCAATGTAGCCATCCTGGAGGTCCCCGAAGGGGAAGAGCAGAAATCCCTGGAGACCGCTGGCCGGTTGTACGGTAAGCTGACCGACCTCTATGCTGAAAGGTCAACACCCATTCTGGCCCTGGGCGGCGGGGTTATCGGCGACCTGGCGGGATTTGTCGCTGCCACCTATCTGCGGGGGGTGCCCCTGATACAGTTGCCAACCACACTGCTTGCCCAGGTTGATAGCAGTATTGGCGGTAAGGTGGCTGTGGACCACGGCAAGCTCAAGAATAAGATTGGGGCATTCTATCAGCCAAGGCTGGTCCTCTCCGACACCGCCACCCTGAAGACCCTCACCCCCGGGGAAATCAGTGATGGGCTGGCCGAAGCCATAAAACACGGCGTCATCTGGGACAGGGAGTATTTTACCTACATTGAGACCAATCTTGACCGGATAAAATCGTTTGACGGTGCCGCGCTGGAGGCGGTTGTCTCCGGGTCAGCCAGGATTAAAGCCGAGGTGGTGGCAAAAGACGAAAGGGACTTCGGGCTGAGAAACATCCTGAACTACGGGCACACCATAGGGCATGCCGTTGAATCAACCACGGATTTCGGGGTGGGGCACGGCCAGGCAGTAGCCATCGGCATGCTAGCCGCCGCCGGCATCTCCAACAGGCTGGGTATATTTGACACAGGTGAGCTAACCAGATTAAAAGGGGTTATTGAAGGCGCCGGACTGCCGGCAGCAATCCCGGAAGTTGACGCAAAAAAGCTAATCCAGTTCATGGAACATGATAAAAAGATTATAGGGGGCAGGGTAAGATTTGTCTTACCCAGGTCAATAGGAGAGGTGTTTATCACTGACGAAGTAAGCCCGTCTCTGATAGAAAACGTTCTGGCTGGTGGGGGATGAAGAAACCCAGAATTTGCGCTGCCATCGTAAGCAACGACATCAAAGCAGTAAAGGAGATTGAGCCTCTGGTTGACCTGCTTGAGGTCAGGATTGACCTTATCGGCGACGAGTGGACGGAACTGGTCACGCAATTTAATAAACCCTGGATAGCCTGTAACCGGAGCGCCAGCGAGGGTGGCGGATGGGAAGGAAGTGAAGCCAGAAGGATAGAGAAACTGCTTCAGGCAACCGAGCTGGGGGCGGAGATTATTGATATTGAACTCAGGACAGGGAACCTGGACAACATCGTAAGGGTCATCAAGAGGGATACAAAATGCCTGCTCTCCTTCCACGACCTGGAGAAAACGCCCCCCTTTGATAAGATGAAACAAATTATAGAGGAGCAAGCAAGGGCTGGTGCCGATATATGCAAAATAGTTACCACCGCCCGGAGCCTTGAGGACAACCTGCGTGTCCTGCAGCTCATCCCGGAGTTCCCGGAAACAAGGCTGGTCTCGTTTGCCATGGGACCCCTGGGTACTATCAGCCGAATACTCTGCCCCCTGGCTGGCGGTGACTTCACCTACGCATCAATTGAGAAAGGCAAGGAATCAGCCCCGGGTCAGATAGCGGTAAGAGAATTAGTTAGAATCTATGAAATGGTAAGACAATGATAGACAGCGATATATCCGGCAAAACACTGGTTTGCGGGCTAATCGGTGACCCGGTAGAGCATTCAATGTCGCCGGCAATGCAGAATGCCGCCTTCAGAGAAACGGGGTTAGACTACTTCTATGCCGCTTTCAGAGTGGAGCCGGAAAATCTGGGCAAGGCTATTGAGGGCATGAGAGCCCTGAACATAAAGGGGCTGAACGTTACCATACCGCACAAGGTTGCCGTTATCCCCTTCCTGGACAAGCTGGACGACCTGGCTGAGAGGATAGGCGCCGTTAACACCATAGTCAACGAGGACGGTATATTGAAGGGCTACAACACAGACGCCGCCGGATTTCTGCGGGCACTGCTGGAGAAGGGGATTGAGCCGGAGGGTGAGAACGTGCTCATCCTGGGAGCCGGCGGTGCCTCAAGGGCAATATCACTTGTTCTGGCTGAGGGGGGTGCCAATCTGGTCATCCTCAACCGGCTACTGGAACTGGACTGGGCAAAGGAGCTGGCTGGCAGGATTTCACAGATTTACCAGAGGGAGGTTAAAGCCCTGGAACTGAACCGGGAGAACCTGTTAAAAACCCTGGAAAAGGCAACCCTCCTGGTCAATGCCACCAGTGTCGGCATGAGTCCCGATATCGACCGGACCCCGGTCGACGCCGACCTGCTCAGACATGGTCTGGCTGTCTTTGATATAGTCTACAATCCAGCTAAGACCAGATTGCTGAGAGAAGCTGAGGCAGCCGGCGCAAAGACCATCAGCGGGGTCGAGATGCTGGTCTGGCAGGGTGCCCTCGCCTTTGAGCTGTGGACCGGGCTAAAAGCCCCGGTTGAGCTAATGAGGGAAGAGGTACTGAGGCTGCTGTGAAAAACAGGAAGACTAATATCGCCCTGATAGGTTTCATGGGTACCGGCAAAACGGACGTGGGCCAGGTTCTGGCGAAGAAGCTGGGCAAGGAATTCATTGAGCTCGACTTACTGATTGAGCAGAGGGCAGGAAAGGTAATACCTGAAATCTTCCAGGAGGACGGAGAAACAGTCTTCCGGGAGCTTGAGATTGAGGCTACCAGGGAGGTCTCAAAAGCCAGGGACTCGGTTATTGCCTGCGGCGGGGGAATAGTCCTCAATAAGATAAATATCGACCGGCTGAGAGAAAGCTCCAGGATAGTCTATCTCACCGCCTCCCCCGGGGCAATCCTGAAAAGGACGTCAACCGGCAAAAACGAAAGGCCCCTTCTTGACGTACCTGACCCGGCACCTCGCATCAGGGAGCTTCTTAAGTTCAGAAAGCCCTTCTATGAGAGGGCGGCAGACATCACAGTAAATACCTCCAGACTGGACATCGATTCGGCCACCGAGAAAATAATAGCCAGGCTGAAAGAGGATGAAGGCTTCAATCTCTAAAAGTAATATTGCCGGCAGGGTAGTAGCCCCTTCATCAAAGAGCTACACCATCCGGGGACTGATGTGCGCCGCCCTCGCCTGCGGTGAAAGCCAGATAATAGACCCTCTGACCTCCGATGATACCGAAGCCTCTCTGAATGTACTGAGCAAACTTGGAGTTTATGTCAACCAAAAGGAGGACTGCTGGCGGGTCACCGGAGGGAATCTCCAGGCGCCGGATGCCGACCTGTTCTGCGGGGAATCGGCAGCGACCCTGAGGTTTATGACCGCCATCTGCTCACTGGTCCCGGGGGGGTGCCGGTTAACCGCCGGTCCTTCCCTCTCCATGAGACCGGTCAGACCGCTGGTTGACGCACTGAGACAGATGGGAGTGGACTGCTCCTGCCGGGGTGACCTGCCGCCGGTAACCGTTAATGGGGGCACGCTGAAAGGCGGTACAGCCGAACTACCGGGCAACATAAGCTCTCAGTTTGTATCCGCCCTGCTGTTCGTATCGCCTTTTGCTCAGGAAGATGTGACCATCAGGCTGACCACACCCCTGGAATCAAAGCCCTTTGTCCTGATGACCATGGACAGCATGCAGTGGTTCGGTATAACGGTCGTCTTCTCCGAGGAGCTTGACAAATTTGAAATAGCCAGACAGGCCTACCAGCCAACCAGGTTCAGTGTGGAGGGGGACTGGTCCTCAGCCTCCTACCTGCTGGCTCTGGGGGCTTTATGCGGCGAGGTGAAAGTCGGGAACCTGAGTCCGGAAAGCCTTCAGGGAGATAAGGTAATACTGGACTTCTTGCAAAACATGGGGGCTTCAGTTACAATCGGCAGGAACTCGGTTAAAGTAAATAGAGCAGAGCTTCACGCTATACGAGCCGACCTGACCGACTGCATAGACCTCCTGCCTACCGTAGCCGTTCTGGCAGCGGTGGCTGACGGGGTAACCGAGCTTACCGGAATTGAGCGTGCCAGGCTCAAGGAATCAGACAGGGTCTCCGCGGTAGAACAAGGGCTGGAAAGGATGGGCATAGAAGTAACCGGGGAAGACAACAGATTATCCATTACCGGCGGGCAACCGAAGGGCGCCCTCATTGACAGCCGGGATGACCACCGCATTGCCATGGCTTTTAGCCTGCTCGGCTCAGTCGCCGGGGAGACAGTGATTAACCGGGCTGAATGCGTCTCCAAGACATACCCCGAGTTCTGGGATGTACTGAAAAGCATAGGGGGCGAGGTGAAGATAGATGAATGATAGTTACGGCAAGCTATTTACAATAACCAGCTTCGGCGAGAGCCACGGCAGGTGTGTTGGGGTCACTATTGACGGGTGCCCCGCCGGACTGCCTGTCACCGAGGAGGACATCCAGAGAGAGGTAGACAGGAGAAGACCATCAACCAGCACGGCATCCACAGCCAGAGCCGAGGAGGACAGGGTGGAAATTCTCTCCGGCACCTTCAATGGCTTCACTACCGGCGCCCCCATCTGTCTGCTGATATGGAACCGGGATATTAATTCCAGCGAGTATGAAAAAACCAGGTCTCTGCTCAGGCCGGGCCATGCCGATTACACCGCCTCTATGAAATACGGCGGCTTCAATGACTTCCGGGGCGGAGGCAGGTTCTCAGGAAGAATCACAGCCACCTTCGTCATGGCGGGTGCCATCGCCAGGAAGCTGCTCAGCCTGGCTGATATTGAGGTTATAGCCCATACCATTGAAATTGGCGGAGTAAAAGCCCTGCCCAAGGAGATTGACGAGATAAGAAAGAATGTTGACCGGAACCCTCTCCACTGCGCCGACCCTGAAGCCGCCGGAGAGATGCTCCAGGTCATTGAGAAGGCCAGAGGGGAAGGGGACAGCGTTGGCGGCATCATAGAAGGCATTGCGCTTAACGTACCGGTCGGCCTGGGGGAGCCGGTCTTTGACACGCTGGAGGGAGACCTGGCTAAAGCCCTCTTTGCCATCCCGGCAGTCAAGGGGGTTGAGTTCGGTTCCGGCTTCGCCGCCGCCCGCAAGCGAGGCTCGGAGAACAACGACCCCTTCATCATCAAGAACGGCAGGATATCAACCGCAACCAACAACGCCGGCGGCATACTGGGTGGCATAAGTAACGGGATGCCGATAGTTGTCAGGGTCGCTGTAAAACCAACGTCGTCAATAGCCCAGAAACAGCAGACGGTAAATATCGAGAAAATGGAGAGCGCCACCCTGGAGGTCAGGGGCAGGCACGATGCCTGTATTACGCCCAGGGCAGTACCCGTTGTCGAGTCAATGATGGCAGTAACCCTCTGTGATTTCGCCATGAGGGCAGGAATTCTCCCGGAGGTAATAAAATGAGCCTGGAAGACCTGAGAAGGAAAATAGATGAAACCGATGCCAGTATAGTTAAGCTGATAGCCGAGAGGATAAGAAACGCCGAAGCGATTGGCAGAGAGAAGAGAAAACAGAATAAACAGATTGAGGATGTGGAAAGAGAACAGAGAGTCCTGGAAAATGTCAGAAGGGTCGCCGGAGAACAGAACGTAACTGTCGACGGAATAGAAAGCATCTACCGGCAGATTGTGACCGTTTCCAAGAGCGTGGAGGGCCTGGCAGTGGCTTTTCAGGGCGAGACTGGTGCCTACAGTGAGGAAGCCGCCTTCCAATTCTTTGGGCCCTCAATCCAGGTCAAACCCTGTGAAAGCCTGGACAATGTCTTCAAGGCCGTGGAGCAGGGGGAGGTACAGTTTGGCGTTGTGCCTGCTGAGAACTCCATTGAGGGAAGTATCAGTCGAACCTATGACCTGCTCCTCGAATCAAGTCTCAGGGCATGGGGCGAAATAGAGCTTCGCATTATCCACTGCCTGATAGCCAGCCCTGAATCGCGGCTCGACCTGATAAAGAGGGTCTACTCCCATCCCCAGGCTCTAGGCCAGTGCCACGCATTCCTGAAACACCTGGACTGCGAACTGATCTCCACCTACGATACGGCCGGCAGTGTAAAGATGATAAAGGAGCAGGGGATAACTGACGGTGCTGCCATTGCCGGCACCAGGGCTGCCGAAATCTACGGGATGAAGATTCTCGCCCAGGAAATAGAGGACAACCCCAACAACTTCACCAGGTTCTTTATCTTAGCCAAGCATGATTCACCGCCAACCGGGAACGACAAGACATCCGTAGTCTTTTCAGTACGGCACAGACCCGGCGCACTCTACGAATTCCTCAAGGAACTCGCCAGCAAGAATATCAACCTGACCAAGATAGAGTCCAGACCCACCAGACAGAGGCCCTGGGAGTATAACTTCTATCTCGACTTTGACGGTCACCATGAAGATAAGGCAGCCCGGGAGGCCCTGGACAGTCTGGAAAGGACCTCACTGTTTGTCAAAGTCCTTGGTTCTTACCCCAAGGCAAAGTAGCCGTTTTTTAACAGCCCCATTTTTAGCCTAAAGCTCAGAGCTTCTTAGCCCTCACCCCCTGTATCCCCCTCTCCCAGAGGGAGAGGGGGAAGATAAATAAAGAGGGCTACCGCCCTCTTAAACTCCCGTTCCAGTTCGAATCCGACTTGGGATACTAATGTAAAGATAGCCCCCTGTTTCGAGGCCGAATTATCTTTACAGGGGGTTTACTTTTTAGGGTCTTGCTAACGCTTGCCAGAAATTAGAAATATTAGTAAGATTCTACTTTCTGTCCTTCAATCACTTTCCCTGTGGACTTTCCTCCAACGGCAATACCCTCTTCGTAGCCCAAGTTGCGCGAAAGAGATGCTATTAAATACTGGTTAAGGCTAACGCCTTGTTCGACGGCTCTAAACATCAGTGATTCATGCAAGGTTGGCGGCATACGCAACATCACTTTCCCGCTATAATGTCTCGACCTGAGAGGTTTTGGTATGACTCTACCCAGCTTGATGTTAAGCTGGAGCCATTCGCGCATGGCATCTTGAATATCACGGCCTACCTCTTCAATGGTATCCCCCGTGGTCATGCATCCTTCAAACTCAAGCACACGCAGAGAATAATAAGGCTTTTCACCATCTTCATGCCCCTCTAGAATAAACACATATTCTTGACCGAGGTAATTTTCTACTTTGGACTGAATGTCATCTTTCATAACTACCACCTCTTTCCCAGAATAAGTCGACATATTTCAATAACTGCTTCACGTATACGGACTTCATCGGATTCTCTCGCTTGTAGGTCATAGAATAATTACCTATTATCGCTTTATGGTGCTTTGCGCCAGCTTCAATATAACCATAATGGTTTATAAGGGCCTCAAAATCTTCAAGCGAGACATTTGTAGGATGCTGCCGGATTTTTACCTCTCTTTTATCCCGCTTGCTCACCTCATTAACCTCACGATAATGCTATCATATATGATAGCATTAGTCAATACCAACCGTATAACTCAAATTCAAACACTCTAAAAGCACTTTCTAGCGTGGAATTTGCTCTGTGAGCAAACGCTGTAAAGCTGTAACTAACTCTCTCCTGTCAAAGAAAAGTTCGGAATGCTTCCAATGTGGGCTACCAGAATATCTAAAAGTAAGCAACGGGTGTTAAGAGGGGCTTCGCCCCTCTTTTTCACTCCTCCCCCTTCCCCTTACAAAGGGGAAGGGGGATACAGGGGAATGGGGTTGGCTGGCAAAAAGTCAAGAATAAGGTTAAAATAGTGCCAAACTGACAAGGAAGAACGCATGAGAGTAGCCATAATTGGCGGTTCGGGAAAGATGGGACAGTGGTTTGCCCGCTTCCTCTTGAAAGAGGGCAAACAGGTGATAATAACCGGCAGAAACGAAGGGAAGCTGCTGGAAGCCAAACAGCAGCTCGGGGTTGAAGCTACTACCAGTAATGTGGAAGCAGTTAAGCAGGCCGATGTGATATTAATATCGGTGCCGCTCGACAACTTTGAGCAGGTGGTGCAGCAAATTTCACCACACACCCACTCACGTCAGGTTATCCTGGATATTACATCGCTTAAGGTTACCCCGGTTGAAGCGATGCACCGGCACATAAAGGCGGGTCTGGTGCTGGGCACACACCCGGTATTTGGCCCCGGCGCACGTGACCTGGCTAACCAGAACTTCGCTCTGACCCCCATAAATGAGGAGGAGACAGCCCTCGCCCAAAAAATCAAGCAGTACCTGGAGAAACAGGGTGCCAGGGCTACACTGATGAGCCCGCAGGAGCACGACGAAATGATGACCGTCGTCCTTGGGCTCTCTCACTTCATCGCCATAGCCTCAGCCGACGCCCTGCTCAGCTTCGATAAGCTCAAACTGATGAAGGATATTGGTGGAACTACCTACCGGGTGCTGCTAACCCTGGTTGAAAGCGTTATCTCCGAAGACCCGGAGCTTTACGCCGCACTACAGATGAGCCTGCCCGATATACAGCAAACCGAAGAGCAATTCCTGAGCAGGTCAAAGGCGTGGGCCGATTTAGTAAAGAGCCAGGACAGGCAGGAATTCGTCAGGAGAATGAGCGCCCTGAAAGAAAGCCTGGAAAAGAGTGACCCTGATTTCGGCAGGGCCTACCAGAACATGTACCGACTCCTTGAGATGCCATGATTTGACAAACCACACAAATTGAATGAACAATTAACTGAGAGGTAGCAGAATTGAGCTCTATAGATGAACAGGTTGCTATTCTTATGCACGGGTCTGACTTTGGCAACCAGCAGATTAAGGAAATGATGACCCAGGAATTACGCCAGCGGCTTACCGAAGCCAGCCAGGAGAGCCGTCCACTACGGATATACTGTGGTTATGATGTCACCGCCCCCGATATTCATTTGGGCCATACAATCACCATGCGCAAGCTGCGCCAGTTCCAGGAGTTTGGGCATGATATTACCTTCCTCATCGGGACCTTCACCACCCTCATCGGTGACCCCAGCGACCGTGACGAAGAACGTTCTGTACCACTACTGGAACAGGTCGAGCAGAATGCCCGAACCTACGCCGAACAGGCTTTCAAAATCCTTGACCCGAAGAAGACCTCGGTCCGCTACAACCACGAGTGGTTGAGCAAGCTGACCTTCAATGATGTTATCAGCATGGCCTCCCACTTCACCGTGCAGCAGTTTCTTGTCCGTGATAGGCTCCGCAACCGCTATGAAAGGAATGAACCTCTCTGGCTACGAGAGCTACTCTACCCCCTGGCGCAGGGGTATGATGCTGTCTCCCTGCAGGCTGATGTCCAGATTGGCGCTACCGAGCAGCTCTTCAATCTGCTGGCCGGACGCAAGCTTCAGGAGGTCTTCGGGCAAAGACCGCAGGTATGCATCACCTTCCCTGTCCTTATAGGTACTGATGGCGAGATGCGAATGTCCAAGAGCCTGGGCAATTACATCGGTATTGACGAACCACCCGAGACCCAATACGGCAAGGTGATGAGTCTACCTGATAAAGTAATGATTCATTACTTCAACCTCGTCACCCGCTGGCTGCCTGACCAGATCGCTGCTATTGAGGCTGACCTTAGTGAGGGTCATATCCATCCAATGGAGGCAAAAAAGAAGCTCGCCTGGGAAATCGTGGATGCCTTCCATGGTAGCGAAGCCGCTGACGCTGCCGCCGAGCACTTTGAGCGGGTACATCAGGCCAGGGAGTTTCCCGCAGATATGCCCGCTTTCGCCCTGAGCAGACCGACCAACATTGTTGACCTGCTGGTCGCCACCGAGCTGTGCAAGAGCAAAAGCGAAGCACGCCGTGTCATTCAGCAGGGCGGTGTAAAGGTCGATGGCGAACCGGTAAACAGCGTTGATTTACTAATTGAGCCTGGCGATGCTGTACTTCAGAAGGGCAAGCGTTATTTTGTACGTTTGACTCGCCAGAAGTAACCGATGACACAGTGAGTTGACAGGATAAGAATACCTAGGGCTTAGCCTTCCCTTCAATGAAAGCCCTGACCTCATCGTCATTCACCGAGCGGCCGGTAAAGGTGCTGGCATCCTGCTGGACAATCCATAAAGCAGCTTCGGCTATCTGCTCGGGGGTCTTCCTCCTCTCCAGTTCTTCTTCGCTGAAGCTCCTCCTCTTGAAGACCTCACTGAAGCCATCAGTGGTGACGCCACCCGTCGGGTAGAGGTCATTGACGGCGATGTTGTACTCCTTCACCTCCTGCGCCAGCCCCCAGCAGAATAGCTCTATCCCAGCCTTGGTGATGCTGTAGCACACCTCACCGGGGGGCGCCTGCCGCTTGGCGGCAATAGATGTCATACACATGATGTTGCCGCTGCGCTGAGCCATCATTGTCGGCAGCACCGCCCTGGTACAGATGAAGGCACCGCGCAGATTGACCCGCATCATCAGGTCCCAGCGCTTAACCGGCAAATCGGCTACCGTGGAATTGACATTTACGGCGGCGTCGTTCACCAGGACATCTATCCGCCCGAATTCATCCAGGGTACGCTGGACCATCTGCCCCACATCCTCGTCAACCGTTATATCAGTCCTGAAGGGAAGAGCCCGACCGCCAGAGGCACGAATCTCATCAGCAGTCTGATATATCGTGCCAGAAAGTCTGCTCTGACCCTCCTTCTCGGTGCGTGCCACTACCACCACGGCAGCACCCTCCCGGGCAAAGGTCAGGCAGATTTGCTTGCCGATGCCCCGGCTGCCTCCGGTAACTATGGCTACTTTACCGTCCAGCTTCATTTTCTACTCTCCTCGTCCGAACCGAGTGCTGTTAGACTTTAACAAATCAGCCCCGCTCCGTCAAGCGGCACAATATGGCTGATTTCTGAAAAGAATAGGAAGCCGGGTGAACCGTGGAATATCAAACCGGGCAGGTATCTACCTGCCCTTCTATTTCTTGCTCAGCATGGAAGCCCCGGATACGTTAACCTCACGCATGGTGGGATTGCCCGTATACCTGAGCTTTGAGCAACCACTCAGGTCCAGGTCCAGTCTCCCATTTACGTTTATTACCGCCTGACTGGCCCCCTTCAGGTGGACAGTAGCATCATTAACAATAAAACCATCCAGGTCCAGCTTGCTGGCACCCCATGCGCTGAGAATCACGTTGTTTGCCGAACCGTCTAATTCAGCCCTGCTGGCTCCCGAGAGGACAAGTTCAGCATCACCGGCCATTACATTGCCGCTCAGCCGGCTTGCCCCCGATATCTCAAACCTGGCATCGCTGGTCTCCACATCTAAAGCAAGGGTGCTGCTACCGGATAGATTGAGGTCAAAACCATTCTGAGAACTGAACCCACTTACTACACCCTTTGTTGCCCCGGCCAGACGCAGTCTGTTAAGGACAGGCATGGTAATTCGGGCTTCCAGGGATGGCATTATATTAAAGCGAAGAGGTTTAAGCGATATCTTCAGGGTGCTCCCTGATTTAATAACATTAATGTGCTCGAACAGCCTTTCGCTGGCTGTTATATTGACAGAGTATGAGTCCGAGCGGGTAATATTGACCTCAAAAGCATGACCGACTTCAACATTAGTGAAGTCGGTCAAATCCATTTCCCTATTAACTGCGCTCCCGGTATCCACTGACGACTCGGCAGCTATTGCTATCGCCTTCTCAATCCTCTTCTCCACCCTCCGTCCCGTCTCCCCGATCCGCCTCTCCATCTGATGCACCGTATCTACCACCCCCACCTTGCCACACTCTTTTGCCTGGTCAGCTATCTTCCTCAGTACATCCGCAACATCCGCCATATCCCTCTTTACTCGCTCTTTAGCCTCTTCAGCCTCTCTCTTCAGTTCGCTAATATCCTCCATCAAACGCGCCATCCTAAATTTATAAGTTGATAAGTGGCTATGCTCAGGGATACCTCAGTTTAGTGGCTGATATGCAGGGTTGTCAATACTACTATGAGCGCTGGGCGGTTATCCATTTAGCGTGATAGGCATCCCGATAGCCAACTGAGGTCAGTCGGATTAGCTACCAGAACAGTAGGAACGGGTACTTCTCCAGCGTCTCCCATGCCGGAGGGGTGAACTTTTCGCCAATAACCAGACCTAGTACACGACCAAAAAATTCAACTGGTTTCTTCAGGTTCTCCATTTAACCCACCTCCTCTTCTTCACGTCTCAATACCAGTCTACACCCCCGAGGTTAAAGGGAGATTAATTTTTACCCGCAAAGGTTAAAAGCAGGTTACAAAGCAGTTATAAAGTGGTTAAAATCTGGACATGATGGGTTAGACAACACAGGCAGCATTCTTCCAGCTACCCTGGTCTGGACAGGAAATAGCCAATTCCAGTTCTGGTGAGGATAAGCTTCGGATGGCTGGGGTCATCTTCAATCTTTTCCCGCAGACGCCGGATATGCACCTTGAGACTATCAGCCGCCCCGGGGTAGTCATCACCCCAGACCGCCTCAGCAAGGCTTGAGTGAGTGACTATATGACCGACGTTCTTCATCAGGTGCCCGAGAATGTGATTTTCGGTTACGGTAAGAGCGATTTCCTTACCGTTCTGGTAAAGTTGACCGGTAGTGGTATTGAGACGCAGTGACCCACAGACCAGCTGTTCTACCTCCGATGGGTGCTGCCGGCGAATCAGGGACTTTACCCGCGCCAGAAATTCTAGCTGCCGGAAGGGCTTGATTATGTAGTCGTCGGCTCCCCACTCCAATCCTTTAACAATATCGGCTTCATCTGCCCTCACCGTCAGGATAATAGTGGGGACATTGGAAAAGCGGCGTATCTCGCGCAATACCTCGAACCCGCTGATATCCGGCAGCCCCAGGTCAAGGATAACTATATCGGGTCCCTCGCTCTCAGCCAGCTCAATCCCCTTGCCACCAAGACGCGTATAGACTACCCCGGCTTCGGGCCAGCGTATCTGGAAAGCCAGGGTAATGGCATCTATTATCTCCTTGTCGTCCTCAATAAGCAGAACCCTCATCAGATGCCTCCTCTCCAAAAGCTCCTCACCTCTGGCTATCAGCAACCAGAGGTATGGTGAAGCTAAAGGTTGAGCCTTTACCAACCTCGCTTTCCACCCATATCCTGCCACCATGCAGCTCTACCAGATATTTGCACAGTGCTAGCCCCAGCCCCAGCCCACCCAAACGCTCGCGGTCACTTGCCCGCCTCTGATAGGGCTGGAAGAGCCGTTTCTGCTCCCCCTCAGATATCCCCGGCCCGTTATCCTGCACCTCAATGATTAGATAAGCATCCTGTTGTCTGGCTTTCAGCGCTATCTTGCCTCTCTCGCCTGTGAACTTAGAGGCATTAATCAGCAGGTTGAGTACCACCTGCCGCAGGCGCTCTTCATCAGCCCACACCAGTGGAAGAGAGGGGGGCATGTCCAGAGCCAGGGTCTGCCCACTGCTTGAGATAACCGCCGCCATATCATCAGCTATCCCCCTAAGCAGTGGCACCGCATCTACCGGCTCGGGGTTCACCTGTAACATGCCCATCTCACCCCTGGCCAGGTCAAGCAGCTCATCAATCCGGCTGTTCAGATTGGAGGCACCCCGGTGGATGTTCCTGGCAACACTCAGCAGTGGTTCTTCATGGAGTTCACTGGCCAGCAGCTCGCTTGAAGACAGTATCGGTGTCAGCGGCGTCTTCAGCTCGTGCACCAGCGCCCGCGTGAATTCAATTCTCCTCCGTCCCTCCAGCTCCAGCTCCCTGCGCAATTTCCTTTCTCTCTCGTAGAGCTCCTCCAGCTTCTCCTGTGCCTGTTCTCTCTCGGTAATATCCATGGCGTGCCCCAGAGTAGCCCGCCTCCCCTGGTACTGGACAGAGACAACCCCCTCTAACATCCACCTGACCTCACCGTTCCTGGTGACAATCCTGTATTTGTAAGGAGAGGAACTCTCCCCTTTCAGCATCTTTATTGCGTTCTCCCGGAGCATCTCCCTGTCCTCGGGTAGAACAAGGCTCATCGGGCTGGTGCCCAATAGCTCGTCCGGGCTATCAACAGCAAAAACCCTATGAAATATGTCGTTAACGAACTTAAACTTGCCGTCCTGCACGATGAAGAGGCCAATCGGTGAGCTGGCGCGGAAAATGCGCAGCAGCTCCTCTTCCTGCCCCTCCCGACCCGCCGGTGTCTCCATCCCGGCAAGGCGCTGACGCAACTCCACCAGCTCATCTATGAGCTGTCTCTTTGTCTTCTGCTCATCTTTCATATCAGTCACTAAATAAATTCTACTGTGATATGCTGGCGGGGTCAAATTTCAGCGTATCACACAATACGTACCTGTTCCCTGGCTCTTCCCCATCCTACCATTATTCGTGTTAGGGCTTCACTTGTCAACATAGCCCCTACCTGTTAACAAAGAGCTGGCTCCTGACCACCCAATAAACCCGCACACGGTCACATTGACCTCCTGAGTCACGAATCCTGGCTATCTGGCTCTCTATTGTAGCCCCTTTAGACCTTACATCCGGTCCTGGCATATGAGATAGTGGGGAAAAGAGGAGCACCCTTATCCGCAACCCTATCTGAGGGGGATTGAGACAATGGCTACAACCAGCTTAATTAAGAAGACTGGTACCGGCTCTAATCTGATAAATGAGACTTCAAGCCCTCTAGCTAGAGAGCTGGTGAAAACAGTCCTCAGCACCGGGAAGCCAGCCACCGCCTGGGAAATCACCACCAGACTGGGAGATGACTGTGCTGAGCAGGCAGAAGCCATCCTTAATGAACTTGCCGCGCGAGGAATCCTCATTAGATTCCGGGCTGGCCTTAACAACTACTACGCTACCCCCAGAGTAGCCCTGACTGAAGAGGAGCCGCTGCTGAGAGACATTATGTCAGATTCACTGAAGAGCCTGCTCCTGCTCTGGCGATACAAGGTGATGGGGAAACTCGGCGGGTCAAGCACATATTACCGGCAGTAATAACTCTCACTTCTCTTAATGTCATTGCGAGGCACCCTGAATGAAGTGAAGGGACACCGAAGCAATCTATGAGGGGACGAGATTGCCACGCCTCCTCCTCGCTCGGCTCGGAGTCTCGGCTCGCAATGACAATAAAAACCAACCAAATGCAAATAAAACCAACGGGAATATTCTATTGCATGCCTCACGCTTTATTGCTACAATTATCTGTGACCGGCACTCAGGAAAAGCAATATGGCAGACAGGTACAACCCGCAGGAAATAGAGAAAAAGTGGCAGCAGAAATGGGCCGATGACAGGCTCTATGAAGTGACCGAGGACAATACCAAGCCCAAGTACTACGCCCTTACCATGTTCCCCTATACATCGGGCGACCTGCATATCGGGCACTGGTATGCCGAAGCCCCCGCAGATGTTCACGCCCGCTTCAGGCGCATGCAGGGCTACAATGTGCTCCGCCCCATGGGCTTTGATGCCTTCGGTCTTAATGCCGAGAATGCCGCTATCAGCCGCGGTATTCACCCCTACACCTGGACGATGCAGAATATCGAGAATATGCGCCGCCAGCTCAAGAGCATCGGCGCTATCTACGACTGGAGCCGCGAGGTTATTACCTGCCTGCCCGATTACTACCGGTGGACACAGTGGCTCTTCCTAAAGCTGTACGAACACGGTCTGGCTTATCGGGGCAAGGCTCCGGTCAACTGGTGCCCCCACTGCCAGACAGTGCTGGCTAACGAACAGGTGGTCAATGGACTCTGTGAGCGCTGCGGGACAGCGGTTATCCACCGCGACCTGGAACAGTGGTTCTTCCGCATCACCAGATACGCCGATGAACTCATGGAGCATACCGGCATTGACTGGCCAGAGCGGATAAAGATAATGCAGAGGAACTGGGTGGGGAAGAGCCAGGGCACCGAGATTTCCTTTGCCCTTGCCCACCCCGGCGTGGCAGAAAAGGAAATCAGGGTATTTACCACCCGCCCTGATACTACCTTTGGTGTTACCTTTATGGTGCTGGCACCGGAACACCCGCTGGTGTCCGGGCTTACCACACCTGAGAAAAGGGCTGAGGTTGAAGAATATATTACCCGCTCAAGACAGCAGACCGAGATAGAGCGGCTATCAACCGAGAGAGAGAAGGACGGGGTCTTTATCGGGTCTTACGTAACAAACAGGCTCAACGGGGGAAAGGTGCCTATCTGGATTGCCGACTACGTGCTCCTGAGCTACGGCACCGGAGCCGTAATGGGGGTGCCTGCCCACGACGAGCGTGATTTTGCCTTTGCCAAGAAATACGGCATCCCCATTAGAGTAGTCATAGCCCCGCCGGGATGGCAGGGAGAGGAGCTGGCTGAGGCACATATTGAAGAAGGCACCATGGTGAACTCGGAGCAGTTTAACGGCCTGCCCAACCAGCAGGGTATAGAGGCTATCTCCGACCACCTTGAGGAAAAGGGCTGGGGGAAGCGGACCACTAGCTATCGGCTCCGCGACTGGCTCATCTCCCGCCAGCGATACTGGGGGGCACCAATACCCATGATTTACTGCCAGAGGTGCGGCATTGTCCCTGTCCCCGAGGAAAACCTGCCGGTGCTGCTACCCGAGGATGCCGAGTTCAAGCCCACCGGGGAATCCCCGCTGGCATATCATGAAGGCTTTGTCAACACCACCTGCCCGCAGTGCTCTTCACCCGCCAGGCGCGAGACGGATACTATGGATACCTTTGTGTGCTCTTCCTGGTACCTCCTGCGCTATGCCAGCCCCCATTCCAATACAAGCGCCTTTGAACCCGATAAGGTCAGGTACTGGCTGCCGGTAGACCTCTATACCGGCGGTGCCGAGCACGCCGTGATGCACCTTTTGTACGCCCGCTTCTTCATCAAGGCACTCAGAGATATGGGCCTGGTAGACTTTGGTGAGCCGTTCACCCGTTTGTTCAACCAGGGGATTATTATCGCTGAGAAGCAAAAGATGAGCAAGTCAAAGGGGAACGTGATTACCCCCGACACCTACGTCTCCGAACTGGGGGCGGATGCAGTGCGTACCTATTTCATGTTTCTCGGCCCCTGGGAGCAGGGCGGCCCCTGGGATGACAGCGGCATCAGCGGCATAAGCCGCTGGCTTAACCGGGTGTGGAACCTGACCCTTGAAGGATATAAATACCCCGGGCAGGCTACCCCGGCTACCAGAGAAGAGGCAGAGCGGGCTTTATCTCGTGTTACCCACCAGACAATCAGAAGGGTAACACGCGACCTGGAAAGGCTGCGTTTCAACACCATGGTCGCGGCACTTATGGAGTTTACCAACTACCTGACCAGAGTCAGGGAAACGGGGGCGGTTGATGATTCAAACTGGAATGAGTCAATAGATACCCTGCTGCTGCTACTAGCGCCCGCTGCTCCCCATATCGCCGAGGAGCTTTGGCAGAGGACAGGGCACGAATACAGTATTCACAACCAGAGCTGGCCAGACTGGGATGAAGAGCTGGCTAAGGAAGAGGAGATTACCATACCATTGCAGGTCAATGGCAAGGTGCGTGGTAAGATGACAATACCAGCATCAATCGCTGAATCCATTACCGAGACCGAACTGCCGCAACTAGCCATAGAAAGGTCAAAACAAGTAGCTAAATACCTTGAAGGTAAATATATCAAAAAAACAATATATATACCTGGAAAGATAGCGAATTTCATAGTTTAATAAGAGAGTTAAAGAAAGGCAAAGTCTCTAAACTAACTTATAGGGAGTTTAAGAGGGGCTGCGCTCCTCTTAAGAATATTCTTCCCCCTTCCCCTTGTTAAGGGGAAGGGGGATACAGGGGGATGGGGTTAAATCATGAAGATAGCCTTTATCGGCGGCGGCAATATGGGGGAGGCAATGCTATCCGCCGTTCTGCAAAACAGGCTGAGCCTCACTCAGGACATCGTCGTCAGTGATGCTGATGAGACACGCCGCCAGTATATCCAGAGCAAATATAATGTGGGAGTAACCGGAGACAACCAGCTGGTTACATACCGGGCTGAGGTGGTCGTCCTCGCCATCAAGCCGCAGAACCTGGCCGAGGTAATGACCGAGCTTGACGGTAAGCTTAAAGTAACCCAGCTGGTACTATCTATCATCGCCGGGACAACAACTGATACCCTCTGCCAGGGTCTGAGCCACGGAAGCGTAGTCCGGGCCATGCCCAATACACCAGCCCAGATTGGCGAGGGTATATCGGTATGGACGGCAACCACCGGGGTAGCCAAACACCAGAAGGAATGGGCAAGCTCTATCCTAGCGAGCATGGGTAAGGAAGTCTTTGTAGATGACGAAAGGCTCATTGACATGGCTACCGCAGTAAGTGGCAGTGGGCCAGCCTATCTCTTTCTCTTCGTGGAAGCGCTGGTAGAGGCTGCGGTACACATTGGCCTCACCCGTGATATCGCCCGGGAACTGGTACTGGAGACAATACTGGGCTCGGGTCACCTCATTCAGAAAACAGGCAGAGAGCCTGCCGAGCTGCGGAGGCTGGTTACCTCACCGGGCGGCACTACCGCCGAGGCTCTACTTCAACTGGAGAAGGGAGACTTCGCCGGTCTGCTCAGACAGGCAGTAGCCGCCGCCTATGATAAAGCCAAGAAGCTGGGTGCAGAACAATAAGAGAGCATGCCAGAGCGCCGAAAAACCACTCTATTCAGCACAGCCCTGTGCTGAATATAAACAGTACCCAGGTTTGCTGAACAAACCCCGAATAGCTCCCCGGCGCCCTTTGATAGCCGGCTCTATGTAGATTCAATGTTAGGTAGTAGCTGGTGTTTCACCCGGGTGCAGCTTCTTCCACTTCTCAAGCAGCCCTTCCTTGCTTTCCTCATGGTCCGGGTCGGGTATGCAGCAATCTACCGGGCAGATTTCAACACACTTGGGAGAGTCAAAGTTGCCAACGC
>CAZEBT010000013.1:0-19324 GCA_964510485.1 uncultured Dehalococcoidales bacterium
GAGAGCGCTGCGTTCGCATCGCAGAGGTCGGGGGTTCGAATCCCCCTATCTCCAGTAAAAATCAAATGAGATTTAGTTCTGCAAGTTTTACCCTTTCCTCTGGGATTGTGCCTGCCACATTCCCAGCATGGGAAATGCGTCGGAATCTGAGAATTCGCAGGAGGACAAATAATGGAGTGGAATACGAGAGTCACGGAACTATTGGGCTGTAAGTACCCGATTCTGCAGGGTGCCATGGCAAGGCTGGGCAATTGGCAGTTCGCCGCCGCCGTGGCTAACGCCGGCGCGCACGGTACCATTACCGCCTCCGTCTCCGGTACCCCGCAACGTCTGAAAGAAGACATCACGCGATGCAAAGACGCTTCGGCCGGAGCACCCGGCACCTTCGGGGTCAACCTGAGCATCGGCATTTGCCCTGACATTGAAGCGATGCTGGAGGTTTGCATCGCGGAGAAAGTCCCCATCGAAACGTCGGTCTACAAACCGGATGCACTGGCGGCCCGCATTAAAGCCAGCGGCCTGCCGTGGATTCACAAATCGGCCAGAGTCAAGGATGCCGTACACGCTGTTGAGGTTGGGGCAGGCGCCATTATTCTCGTGGGGTTGGAAGGCGTGGGGATAAAGAACCCCGAACAACTGCCCACGATGACGACAATCATATGGGGAAGAAGTAAGGTAAATGTGCCGCTCATTGCCGCCGGCGGCATCGGCGATGCGCACGGTCTGATGGCTGCCCTGGGGATGGGGGCCGATGGCATTATGATGGGCACGGCTTTTTTGGCAACCCGTGAGTGTGTCATTGAGGACTCTAATAAGGAGGCAATCGTCAGACTAGCCCCGGATAATCCTGACCTCCGCCAGCGGGTGATGGCCCCTGGACCGCCGAGACAGCAAACTGACGGGGGCACAGAACCCGTAAAAACGAAGCCGGGTCCGACTGCCTCTTTCGCTGCCGGTGTCATTGATCGTATCACGACTGTCCAGGAACTTATTGACGGCGTCATTGGCGGAGCCGAACAGATTCTGAACAGCTGGGAATTTTTAAAAACCAGGTAGGCACTACTCCTGCTAATCGGTTTTGCACCGACTTGCTCTCCATTTAAGCCCTCGCTCACGCCGGGTCACCCCATTTGGATTCTGTAGTTTGACTACCCTGTAACAATAACCTGAAGAAAAGTCAATTTGTGAGGTAAATGTTTCCTGGTGAGCCCCTATTGTGATGCTGGTGTGACTTCAATCTTCTATTCTAGAGAGGGAAATGGCAGGAGCTAGGACAATGAACTGGCGCTTAATAAGAGAGATTCTTCCTATCCTGGTACTATTTGCTCTGGCACCCTGGGCAGTGGACTATGCCCACGGTGCTGGTGGTGACATACCTGAAGACAGCCCGGTCCTGATACAGGTCGCCGAGGCTTCGGCGATGCCAGGCTGGCAGACTTACGGGAAGGCTATTGGTGGTATTGATACGCCCGGCGACCTGTTCTATTTTGATACTACTGAGAGAGACGGTAACATCACGGCCAGCCTGTGCATCGTCAACACGCAGCAACTTTCCCGCTGCTATGGGTACCTGGTCCTCCGGGTTGGGGCCTATATGCAGAATAGCACCGGTGGCTGGGAGCAGGCAGCCCGTAACAATGGTGGGCCGGTTCCAGAAACCTGTCTTACGCTGCGCAACGGGCGGGTGAGTTTTGCGCTCCCGGGTGGTGCAAAGTATAAGCTCACCATTGATGGTGGCAGTTTTTACTGCCGTGAAACGGGTGCTTATGGGGGCAGTATATCGCCGCGGTTTAGCCTGACTGTGGACTAACAGGAGGACTGGTCAATGGGACCCTTGATACATAGAGAGGTCGGAAGAATGGCGGTGGTGCGGTATGACCGTTTTTGTGCCTGTGGTGGGAGCAGCCGGGACTCTTTCCCCGAGCACAATGAGCGCATGAGGCGGTTCCGCGAGTCTCACAATGATGAGCTTCAGACGAAGGCAGACCTCCCTGGCAGGGTGCTAGCCTGCAATGACACGAGCATAACGGCGGAGACCGTGGGTTCAGGAGACCTCATTGATGTGAAGGCATGGTCGGTCATCATCCCCCTGTGGAGGATAAGCGGGAACAGATTTTCCAAGAACTAGGCAGGACGGCAGCACCAGAAATCATGCTGGAAGGGACGTTTTAGAAGTGATAGAGGGGACATACATAATAGTGATTGATGACGAACCGGAAGTGCGGGGGATGCTCAAGCGTGTCCTTGAGATGGAAGGGTATGCTGTTAGCATAGTGGGGAGCAGCCGGGAAGCAATGGAGCTGCTGGAGATGCTAACCCCAGACCTGGTTATCCTGAATGTTGCCATGTCTGACCATGACAGTTTACAGGTTCTTGACCTCATAAGGGGGGGCACCGAGGTTCCTGTAATCATGCTCACCGCACGCCGTGAGGCGGACACCGCGCAGGGGGTTCAGTCTCTCGGAGTGGATGATTATGTCAGCAAGCCGTTCCGCGTGAGGGAACTTTTAGCCCGGGTGCATCAGCAACTGGATGATAGCCCGGACAGCGTATCCCACAATAAGGGAGACGGTGAATAGTGGTATACTCGACCGGGATAGGAAGGGTGTAGAGTATGCCCTGGAATACCGGATGAAATCGAGCGGGGGTGAGACAAAGGGGGCGAAGCGGAATCCTCGCCCCCTTTGTCATATATATAGAGGCACATGCAAACCGGGTAGCCTACATATTCAGTAACTGGGCTACCTTCTCACGGTGATAGCTGCCGTCGCCATAGGAGACCTCGGAGGATTTGGCGCGCTTGAGGTAGAGGTGTATATCGTGGTCCCGGGTGAAGCCAATACCGCCGTGAATCTGGACGCCCTCAAAGGTAACCTGCTTGTAAACATCGCTGCACCACGCCTTGGCTACATGAGTGGCTATCGTTGCCCCCGGGTTGTTCTTCGTTGCCGGCGGCTGAGATAGCCTGCCCGGCCAGGACAACCGTGGGTACAAAGGGGCCCGGCACCAGAGCGCGTCCCATTTCCTCAAGCAATACTGACAGGTCGAGGAAGCTCATCTCGCTGCCGCTTCTTCGCCTAGTTCAAAATCCATAACAGTTCACTCCTTTCCTTGGTCAAACACAGTTGGTTCCTCTAGTGGCATTTCTGCTCCGCTTATCTCGATTCAATCACCCCCTTCCCAAGAAGGGCCATATCCTCGCAGAAAATTACCTCTTGTGGTGAATGGGTAAGGTCTTACCCTACTGTATATTCTACTATTGTCTCAGGTCGCCATCAAAGCTGTCTTAACTCTTCGAAACAGCGGTTGAGCTCACTGTAGAACTCCAGTGCATTTTCGTCGTCGCGGGCCTGCATAAGATGTGCCTCCGAGGGATGGTAGAGCTGTTCCTGGCCGCAAGGGTTTATGGGCAGGGCGGTATTGCTGACGCCGTCCCAGTTGTCGTTTACCGGTAAGCCAGACCTCTTCAGCCCTGAATCCAGCGTGGCGTCTACCAGGACAAGTTTCCCGTCTATCTCAACCTTGCAGGCCAGGTGATAACTCACCGGTTGCTCTTGAGCCAGTTGCCAGAGACGGGGGAAGTCTTTAATTCTGTCTGGGCTCCATTCGCCCCATCTGAAGGGATAGACGGCGTACAGTACCAGCATGCCGAGCCGTTGGAACATGTTGCTGAGAAGGAAGTGCTTCGGCGTGCATGAGCCCTTACCCAGGCTGAGTATCTCTATGTATCTTTCGGCATGGTTGAGCCGGGGGATTACGGCGTAGGGCATGTCTCTTATGCTGTGGTAGATGCTGATTCTCGCCTCTATGGCATTCTTCCCCTGAGTCCATTCCCGGAGCCTTTCCTTGAGAATATCAGCCATGACCGGACATGCTCTCTAGGTAATCTGGTTATAGCGTCCTACTTCGGGGCGTCCGCTGAACATTGATGCCGTGGTCCGGCCAAACTCCTTGAAGTGCTCTGTTGAAGAGTGCAACTTCAGGGCGTCCATGTCCTCGTATTTCTCGTAGACAAAGAATTTATTGGGGTCATCTATGGCGCGGTGTACCGTGTAGGCTATCGCTCCCGGGTCATTGAGAACCTTGGGAACAAGCTTCTTGAATTCCTGCTCGACTTCGTCTCCCCTGCCATCTACTGCCTTCAGCATTGCGCAAACCACTATCATTGTAGACCTGCCTCCTTAAATACTTGTCCTGAGTGTAATCTTGAGGGTTCCGTGTGTCTAGGGTCGGTAGCTGGGGCCTGGAGTGGGACCGAGCTGTGCCTTCAATATTTCCTGTGCCATCTCGATAAAATCGCACAATATCGGGCGTGTATTCCGTGGGTCAATGATTTCCTCAATATTGCCGGATTCGGCTGTGCGGAAGGGGGAGGCTATTGCCTGGAGGCGGCGTTCTACCTCCTGGCGTTTTGCTTCGGGGTCGGGGGCGGATTCTATTTCACGGCGGTAGGCAGCCGCAGCACCACCCTCGATGTGCATTGAGCCCCAGTTCGCTGACGGCCAGGCGCAGCGCTTGAACATGCCACCGGGCCGGTCGTGACATTGACCGGCAACGCCATAGAGCTGACGGATGACAAACGTTATCCAGGGTATTCTGGTCTGGTAGGTGGCACAGACCATCTTGGCACCGGCGCGTACAATTCCCTGTTTCTGCGACTCAATCCCCACCATGAATCCCGGCTCATCGGCAAGGTATACCATCGGCAGGTGAAAGGTGTCACATAGTTGCAGGAAACGTATCACCTTGTTGCCGGCGGCAACGTCCATAGAGCCACCCAGGTGCCTGGGATTGTTAATCATAGCACCAACCGGATAGCCGTTAACGCGTGCCAGTCCTACGATGCGTGACCGCCCGTAGAACGGAGAAATCTCAAAGAACGAATCGTGGTCCAGGACGTGTTGCAGGATAGCGCGGGCGTCGTAGCCCTTTTTCCTTTCCCGGGGTATGATGGAGAGCAGTTCCTCGTCACGTCGCCCGGGGTCGTCCGCAGGCTCGATACGCGGTGGTATCTCCCATACATTGGACGGCATGTAGCTCAGGAAGCGTTTTATCATCTCGAAGGCTTCATCTTCATTCTCTGTTACATTATCAATTACGCCGCTCTCGTATGCCTGTGTCCGGTAGTCTCCCAGGTCCTCTTTGGTGATGTCATACCCCAGTGCCGCTTTCACTACCGGTGGGCCACCGGGAAATACCTGGCTGATGCCCTTAACCATCAGGTTGAAGTGGGACAGACATGCTTCTACGGCGGGGAGTCCGGCGACTGAACCCAGCACCGCGGAGACAACAGGTACCGTGCACAGGAGTTGCTGAACCCCGTATGTTGGGATGTTGATAGGAATATAGGTACGGCCAATCTGCTCAAAGGTACGCACGCTGCCTCCGGCTGCATCAAGCAGGCGGATGTAAGGCAGGCGCCATTCTAGGGCTAACTTTTGGGCATCCTTGCGAAGAATCGCAGCATCGGAAGCCCCACCACGTACTGTGAAGTCTCCACCAACGAGGACTGCTTTACGCCCGTTCACGGTACATATACCCATCACTGAGTTCGCCGGCGTGAAGGCTGCTACTTTACCCCCCTCATAGGTAGCAGTACCGGCCAGTTCATATATCTCCTGGAATGAGCCGGAGTCAGCCAGAGCCGCGATTCGCTCGCGGACAGTCAGCTTGCCCCGTGAGTGTTGCCGCTCAACACCTTCCTTGCCTCCCATCTGGTGAGCAAGTTGCCGGCGATATTCAAGCTCATCAATATCCGGCTGCCATGCCATGAGTGACCTCCTTCCGGTCGGGAAACCGTGTCTTTAGCCTCCCTACCACTCAGAAATCATGTGTTTTCATATCAGGACAATACGAGGTCAGTATAGCAACAATGTCGGCGACTGGCAAGGAAGCTATTTTATCTACCGACTGTCTCTTAATAAATGGTGTTTTATGTGCTATAATTGCGCTTGAGCGTGTGCCCCTGTAGCTCAGGTGGATAGAGCAGCAGTTTCCTAAACTGCGTGTCGCGCGTTCGAGTCGCGCCAGGGGTACTAAGGAGCTTGTAAGATGAAAGAGATAAGGGTTATACCCTGCCTGGATATAAGGGATGGCAGGGTGGTCAGGGGTGTAAACTTTACCAATGTGCGGGATGTTTGTGACCCGGTCGAGGCGGCAGTTGCCTACTGCCGCGAGGGGGCCGATGAGCTTGTCTTCCTTGATATACTGGCTTCCGCAGAGAACCGAAAAACGAGACTGGAATGGGTCAAGAGAGTCGCTGATGTGGTGACTATCCCGTTTGCTGTTGGCGGGGGCGTCAGGAATATCCAGGATATGAAAGAGCTGTTTGACATCGGGGTGGACAAGGTTTCCATTAATACTGCCGCTGTTCAGAACCCCGGCCTCATCAGTGAGGCTACAAAGAAGTTCGGTAAGAAGCGGGTGGTGGTGGCCGTTGATGGCCGAAAGAATCCACCGGATAGTGGTCTGCCTCGGCTTGAGGTGTTGATTAGGAGTGGGGGTGGTGGTGAAGCAACAGGCATGGATATTGTTGGCTGGGCAAAGCGGGTGGAGGAGCTGGGTGCCGGCGAGATTTTGCTCACCAGCAAGGATGCCGATGGCACGAAGGATGGCTATGATATAGAAATGACAAAGGCGGTTGCTGAGGCTGTCAACATACCGGTTACAGCCTCAGGTGGTGCCGGCAAACTGGAGCACCTTTATGAAGCGGTAACGGTCGGAAAGGCATCGGCAGTCCTGGCGGCTTCTATCTTCCACTTTGGCGAAATATCCATCTCACAGGTAAAAAAGTACCTGGCTGAGAAGGGGATACCGGTGAAAATTTGAGCAAAAGAGGGCAGGCGCCTTTCAACATACAAGAATAGTTAAATCAAGCTAGAAAAGGAGTACCGGAAAGTGAATCTGCAAAGGCCAAATTCAAATGAAGCCACCCGAACAGCTAACCGTTCCAGGAGTGTAGTGCCCATGAGCGGTCTCTGCACCCGCTGCATTGACGGCTGCACAGGAAACTGCGAGGTGTTCAGGGCAACATTCCGCGGTAGAGAGCTAATCTATCCCGGACCCTTCGGTGAGATAACCGCCGGAGGCGATAAGGAATATCCCGTTGATTACTCCCACTTTAATATCCAGGGATACGCCTTGGGAGCCAGGGGACTGCCCGAGGGTGTCGTTGGTGACTCCGATACTGCCATTTTCCCGGTGGTAAATACGGAGACCGAGTACGGCTGGGACATCAAGGTCAAGATGAAGGTTCCTGTCTTTACCGGCGCTCTGGGCTCTACGGAGATAGCCCGTAGGAACTGGGACCACTTTGCTGTTGGTGCTGCCATCAGCGGTATCACGCTGGTCTGTGGCGAGAACGTCTGCGGCATCGACCCTGGGCTTGAGCGTGATTCAGATGGTAAGGTTACCCTGTCACCGGATATGGACCGCCGCATTGAGGTCTATCGGCGCTACTATCAGGGCTACGGTGAAATCCTGGTCCAGATGAACGTAGAGGATACCAGACTGGGTGTTGCTGAATACGTCAGCAGGAAGCACGGTCTTGATACCATTGAATTGAAGTGGGGGCAGGGGGCGAAGTGCATCGGTGGAGAGATCAAGGTCAATAGTCTGGAGCGGGCGATGGAACTGCACGAGCGCGGATACATAATCACCCCTGACCCTTCAAGTTCTGTTGTCAGGGCGGCGTTCAAAGACGGTGCTATTAAGGAATTTGAGCGCCACAGCCGTCTTGGTTTTATTGATGAAGAGGGTTTTTACGCTGAGGTTGAGCGTTTGAGGAACCTGGGATTCAAGCGTGTTACCCTGAAAACGGGGGCCTACAGTCTGCGTGAGCTGGCTATGGCTATCAAGTGGGGCTCCAAAGCCAAAATAGACCTGCTTACCATAGACGGCGCCCCCGGTGGGACGGGTATGAGCCCGTGGCGAATGATGGAGGAGTGGGGCATACCCAGCCTCTATCTACACGCGGCGGCTTACGAGTTCTGTAAGAAGCTGGCTGATAAAGGCGAGCGGCCGCCTGACATAGCGTTTGCCGGTGGCTTCAGCAGTGAGGATGGTATATTCAAGGCGCTTGCCCTCGGCGCGCCTTTTACTAAGGCAGTGTGTATGGGACGCGCCCTGATGATTCCGGGTATGGTCGGCAAGAATATCGCCCAGTGGCTTCAGGATGGCAGGCTGCCGAATACAGTCGGTCAGTTCGGGTCAACCCCGGAGGAAATCTTTGTCTGCTATGAAGATGTCAGGGAACTGGTAGGCGCTGACGAAATGAAGAATATCCCCCTCGGTGCCGTGGGAGTCTACAGCTATGCTGAGAAGCTCAGGGTGGGGTTGCAGCAGTTGATGGCGGGCACCAGGTGCTTCAGTGTGCCGATAATTTCTCGGCGCGAGCTTATGTCTTTGACTGAAGAGTGCGCCAGGGTTACCGGGATACCCTATCTGATGGATGCCTACCGGGAAGAGGCGATGGAGGTCCTGGAGAGTTAGACCGCCAGCCATTCGGTATCATCACCACTTTCTGGCTGTGTCAGTTCGTCAAAGATGGCAGGCCTGATACCCCTTCGTGACAGAGCCTCTACCACTTCCCGGTCTTTGTGCTAGTATATTGGGCCTGCCCGGATATCATACCTTTCCACTCTGGCATCTCCGTAGAAAAAGACGCTGAAGCTCCAGGTCTCGCCCGGCTCTAGGCCCGCTATGGAGTCGGATGAGGTATCAAGAAGCTCTCCTAGAAGTGGGGTTTGCAGAGGATTTCCTTTACCCTGAGGTCAAAGAAGTCCGTAGTATTGACCGGTTTGAGCACCACAGCCATATCTGCCCCCCGGCCGGTACCGGCTATGGCGATAATATCCTCATCAACGCTCACCAGGCCGGCATCAGCCGCCATGAGGCTGATTTCACAGACCACCTTCATCCCCTGCCCGAAGGTACGCAGGGTGTTGGCTATCACGTCGCCGAGGAGATACATGTTAAACTTCCGGCGCATGGCACCGCCTATCCCGGTGAAGGCGTGCGTGGTGGTAAGCACTACCCCGCCCTTGCTCTCCACCTTCCGCCGGTTTTCCTCGGTGCATTCCTGGATATTGGGACCCCTCATACCCGTATAGTGGGTGACCGCAACCACCCTCATCTTCTTGAAGACCCCGGTAGCCCTGACTGCGGTATCTCCAACGGTAGTGGCTACCACGATGGTCTTGATACCGAGCTCTTCAGCCCTGGTCTTGGCGATACGGAGCACCTCCTCCGTGTTTTCCGGTCCAGGGTTTTCAAAGTAAACTATCTTTCCTTCCATTCCTGTTCTCGTATACCTCCAGTAGACTTAGTTGACCCGCTAGTTTGATAGATTAGCGTCAAATGCAGCCAAAGTCAAGGGAGAGGAGCGAGTATCTTCTTTACCTGAGCTAGTTCAGATAGATGGGTGACACCCCAAAGTATAGTGCCTATCGTGGTTTTAAGTTCAGGACAAGCCTCAGCACCTCTCTTATGTCATTGCGAGGCATTAGGTGCCGAAGCAATCTATGTGGGGACGAGATTGCCACGCCTCCTCCTCGCTCGGCTCGGAGTTTCGGCTCGCAATGACGAGGTAAGGGGAAATGAGTTACTAATCATATGAACGACAACGTTGTCTTGACACCCCAGATTGCCGATGCTACACTTGATTTGTCCTCGCAGGTGATTGCTTGCATTGCCGTCACCATGGAATTGTAGCTATGAAGAAAGTTGGTATTCTCTATCACCCGATGATTGATGCCGCTTATAGCCTCGCCACGAAGCTGGAGCAGTTCCTGCGCTCCAGCGGCGTTTCTGTCTGGCTGTGCTCTGCCTGGGAGGGGGATGCTGCCAGGGCGCAGGTGAACGACACCGACCTGGTCCTCAGTATCGGTGGTGATGGCACTATTCTGCGGGCTGCCCAGGCAGTGGTTCCCGGTCTAACCCCTATTACCGGGATAAACATGGGTAAGCTGGGGTTTATGACGGAAATCAGCGTTGACGAGGCTGAGGCAAGGCTGGCTCCACTGCTGGCAGGGGAGGGCTGGATTGATGAGCGGTGTCTGCTTGAGGCAGAGCTTTTCCCGGCAGAGGAGGGGAACAAGCCGCCTACATTCTACGCCCTGAATGACGTGGTGATAGCACGAGGGCCGGTTGCCAGGGTAATATACGTGGAGGCTACCGTTGATGGTGAGCCGTTGACCACCTACAAGGCGGACGGGGTGATTGTGGCAACAGCCACTGGCAGTACCGGCTATTCTCTGGCGGCTGGCGGTCCCATCCTCCATCCCCAGGCAAGCGAGTTCCTGTTATTGCCAATATTGCCTCACCTCAGTTCAAGTTACACACTGGTGCTGCCACCGGCATCGGTAGTTAAGCTGGTTACCACGGCGGCTCATCCAGCAGCACTGAATATTGATGGTCATATCAGCCTGTCATTACCGAGCAGCGCTGTGGTTACCGTGAAGCGCAGTTCCAATGTGGTCCGGTTCCTGAGAATCCATCCGGAGACCTCTTTCTATAGCTCTCTTGAGAAAAAGCTGAAAGGAAAACAGCCAGTTGAATCCGGTAGAGAAAGCGAGAATAACTGACGCCAATACGGTGCACAGACTGATTAACCATTTCGCCGACAGGGGTGAGATGCTGCCCCGCTCCCTGAGCGAGATATACGAGAATATCAGGGACTATTTTGTTACCAGACATGGGGGGGAAGTAGTTGCCTGTGCAGCACTACACGTTATGTGGTCAGACCTGGCGGAGATAAAGTCGGTGGCGGTTGCTGAGGACAGGCAGAGGCAGGGGATTGGCAGTCAGCTGGTAGCAGCCTGCCTTGAGGAGGCCAGGGCACTCGGCATGTCAACTGTTTTTTGCCTGACCTATAAGCCCGCCTTCTTTGAGAAGTTTGGGCTTTCCCAGATAGATAAAATGGAGCTGCCGCGCAAGGTCTGGACCGAGTGCTACCACTGCCCCAAGTTCCCGGACTGCGATGAGGTGGCGCTCATCTGCCAGCTTGAGGTGGAGGCTTAACTTGACCGGAGAGAAGACGCTATCCAGCGAGTTAATCTACGATGGGCGGGCGGTAAGGCTGCGGGTGGATACCGTGCAAATGCCCGGCGGCCGGGAAACTACCAGAGAGATTGTGGAGCACAGTGATTGTATCGCTGTTGTCGCTGTTGATGAGGATGACAATATCCTGCTGGTAAACCAGTTTCGCAAGCCGGTGGAAAGGGAGCTGCTGGAGATACCAGCCGGTGGGATTGACCGGGGTGAGGAGCCGGAGGAGGCGGTGCGCCGGGAGATGCAGGAGGAAACGGGATACCTGCCGAGAAAGCTGGAGGGGTTAGGCGGCTTCTACTCTACACCGGGCTACTGTACCGAGTATCTGTATCTATATCTGGCTACCGACCTGGTGCCGGGCCGGCTCTATGCCGAGGACACGGAGAATATCAGGCTGGTCCGGGTGCCGGTAAGCGAGATTCCAGGTCTGCTCAGGTCAGGGAAGATTTGCGATGCCAAGAGCATTGCCGGGCTGCACATCTTCATGGAGCGCCGGAGGGTGCACTGAGGGGCAGCGTTGCTGCCAGTATTGTGGTCTATGAATAGCTAGCCCAGTGCCCCGGACAACTGCCGCCCACCGAGAAGGTGCATGTGGAGGTGCTGTACCAGCTGCCCTCCCTGCTCACCGCAGTTTATCACCAGGCGATAACCGTTTGCCGAGACACCCTCTTTTACTGCCAGTTGATTGGCAACGTTTACCATATGGGCTACCAGGGACGACTCTGCTTCAGTCAGGTCGGCGAGGGAAGCGATGTGCTTAACGGGGATAATAAGCCGGTGTAGCGGCGCCTGAGGGTTGATGTCACCAAAGGCGATTACTTCCTCATCGCGGTAGATGATGTTAGAGGGTATTTCACCGGCTGCAATCTTACAGAACACACAGTCCATGGCTTCTACCTCCCTCTGTAGTATTCAGCCCGGCCGCGCTCAAAGAGGTCCTCTCCGTAGATATCGTTGGCAACAATGGCGGGGAAGCCCTCCACGTTAAGCCGCAGGATAGCCTCGGTGCCCAGGTCCTCGTAGGCTATGACCTCCGCGTATTTAATGGACTTGGCCAGTAGAGCGCCGGCTCCGCCTATAGTAACGAGGTAGATGGCCTTGTGTTCCTTAATTGCCTCCTTAACTGCTGATGAACGGTCGCCCTTGCCAATCATGGCTCTCAGCCCGGCGGCAATGAGACCGGGTGTGTATATATCCATGCGGCTGCTGGTGGTGGGACCGCATGAGCCAATGACCTGCCCCGGCCTGGCTGGAGCCGGGCCCATGTAGTACAGGGTCTGCCCCTGGATGTCAAAGGGGAGCTTTTCTCCCTTCTCCCGTGCCTGAGTAAGTCTCTGGTGAGCGGCATCGCGGGCGGTATAGATAACCCCTGAAATCAGAACCTGAGTCCCTGCGGTCAGTTTTTCTATTACATCGGTATCAATTGGTGACGTGATATTTTTCATAGCGTTATCTCCCTGTGGCGGGCACTGTGACACTGGAGGTTGACTGCTACCGGCAGGCTGGCAATGTGAGTTGGTGCCGTCTCGGCGTGAACCGCCAGGGCAGTAGCCCTGCCACCAAGGCCGAGCGGTCCGACACCCAGGTCATTGATGCGAGCCAGAGCCTCCTGCTCAAGCTCGGCGACCTCGGGGTCGGGGCTGGGCCTGGCTACCTGGCGTAGCAGGGCTTTCTTGGCAAGCAGCATTGCCTGTTCTATTGTGCCGCCGATGCCCAGCCCGACAATCACGGGCGGGCAGGCTTTACCTCCCGCTTCCCCGACAGTTCTTACCGCCAGGTCAATAATGCCGCTGCGTCCTTCACCTGGCTTGAGCATAGCCACACGGCTCATATTCTCGGCACCACCCCCCTTGGATATAACGGTAATCCTGAGTCGGTCGCCGGGGACTATATCAGTGTAGATAACCGGCGGGGTGTTGTCTCCGGTATTTACCCTGGCTGAGAAGGGCTGGCTGACGATTGATTTCCGCAGGTAGCCCTGTGTGTAGCCCTGGCGTACTCCCTCTCCAATTGCGTCATACAGGTCACCACCGGTAATGTGAGCGTCCTGCCCTATTTCCAGGAAGACAACGGCGGTGCCACAGTCCTGGCAAAGCGGCAGGCTTTCCTGCCGGGCAATCCGGGCGTTTTCCAGGAGGCGGTTGAGGACCTCTCTGCCCAGTTCGGACTCCTCAGTCTGCTCTGCCTGTTTGAGGGCAGCGATTACATCCTCACCCAGCTCAAAGTTTGCCTGCTGGCAGAGCTGGGCTACCGCTTGAGTAATGGCGCTGGTTTCTATTTCTCTCAAGATTTTGTCTACCTCTCCCCCTTTATCCCCCTCTCCTTCAAAGGAGAGGGGGAAGAATTATGTGTGGAGGGGCTTTGCCCCTCTAAAACTCCAGCATTTAGATGTGAAGCGTCTATTTTAATCTCCCTCAGTATAGAGACCTGGTCTCACTAAAACCCCTGCTTGAATCCTGTCTACCCTAGATTCATAACCTTCACCAGCTCCTGCACCGCCTCCGCTGACCTGGCCAGAGCCTGCTTCTCTTCGGCGGTAAGGTCAAGCTCTACTACCCGGTTTATGCCGTTCCTGCCCAGCTCCACCGGAACGCTGATGACGGTATCTCTAATCCCGTATTCCCCTTGCAGGTAGGCGGCGCAGTTCAGGACCTCTTTTCTGTCAAGGAGTATAGACTCTGCCATGCGGGCAACAGCGGCTGATGGGGCATAAAAGGCGCTGCCGGTCTTGAGCAAGCCGACGATTTCGGCACCGCCCCCGATAGTGCGCTCCACCAGCTTATCAACAGTCCCGGCGGGCAGGATTTCGGTTATCGGTTTACCGTCAACTGTGGACAGCCTGGGGACAACAACCATATTTTTACCGTGTTCCCCCAGCACACAGGCAGATATATTTGCCATCGGTACATTAAGCTCTTCGGCAATGAAGGCGCTGAGGCGGGCGGAGTCCAGGACACCGGACAGGCCGAGCACCCTTGTTCGGGGTAACCTGCTTACATGAATGGCCAGGTGCACCATGGCATCTACTGGATTGGTGACCATAACGATAACGCAGTCAGGTGAGTGGCTGACCACGTTGCCGACTACCTCAGAGATAATCTTCATATTGGTTCGCAGGAGGTCATCGCGGCTCATGCCCGGTTTTCTGGCCGAACCCGAGGTGATGATTACCACATCGGAGCCGGCCGTTTCCTGATAGCCGTTGGTTCCGGTAATACGGGAGCCGAAACCAAGGACGGGGGCTGATTCCAGGATGTCCAGTGCCTTACCCTGGGGCAGTCCCTCAACGATGTCCACAAGGACGACATCAGCGTAGCCTCGCTCGGCGATTCGCTGGGCACAGGTGGCACCAACATTACCGGCACCAATAATGCTGACTTTGCTAGGATTTTTCATCAATCTCACCCCTTTCAGACTCTCTGGCTGCTCCAGGCTTCACAGGTGACGGTAGCATCAGGCATCAGGTGGCGTTTCCTTATAGATAGCGGTTTCTCAACCACAAATCGGGTTATAATAGCGTGCAATTAGCGTTGACGGCTCCCCCCTAGTTCTCTTGATAGAGTGGCGAGGACGCCTTCATGAGGCGGTTCATGTGACGCATCTCAGCGACCCGCTTGCCCGTCTCCTTTTCCTCCAGACAGGAGTCGTACCAGAAATATTCCGTCTTCGGGCTGGTGCCCACGCAGACCAGTTTGCCACTCGCCCGGTAGGGCACCCCCGCCTTGACCGGTCCGTTGACACTGCGGATTTCGGTGGCACCGAAGAACCCCACTGCCTGTTTTGCCGCCGGCCTCTCAGGCTGAAGTATCATAGTATGATAGATGGTAGCCGGGGGCAGGATAGCAGTCCCCCACGGGGAATCACCCTTGTACCAATCAAGCGGGTCGGTGATGGTCTCCAGTTGCCTGTCTATCATCTCCTGGGTTATGAGTACATCATTAGATGGCAATTCATCTCCGACCTTTAACCCGGCGAGCATTCGCAGCTCTTTGGGGTCAGAGCTTACAAGGTCAATAGAGTGGAGGAACGAGGGCTGTTTGGGCGCACCTACGGACACCGAGCCTTTGGCTACTGTATGCCCGTCCGGTGTTTCCACCCAGGCTTCTATCTGTACGTCCTGAGCACCTTCTGGAGGCAGCGCCATGACCGCCCTCACATCCTCCCGGTCGGTCGTTGCATAGGTGTAATACATGCTGAGCGAGCCTTTCTCAAACCAGCGCTGCCCGAAAGCCTTGATGAACAGCGGGGGGAACAGGTTGAGGTGAATGGTGCCCGGTATCGTGCCGCCCCGCATTCCTATCTTTTGTGCTGTAGCGTCCTCATGGATTGAACCCTTGGAGCTAATCCAGATGTTTATTGGCTGTCGCCACCCCCCGTACATGTACCCGTCTTTGATAGTGATATCGTCAGACATGCTTTCCTCCTCCGGTATCTTTGTTTGGGCTGAACCTATGTTAACCCCCCGCCTGTTTTCTGTCAAGGCAATCGGTTGGGTTATTCCTCAAGTATAGCCACCACCCGGCTCCAGCCGGCGCTGCCGCCGACTATCTTGACAGGGAAGCAGGCGACCTTAAAGCCGAGAGGTGCGGGCAGTTTGTCCAGATTGGCCAGCTTCTCAATGTGGCAGTACTCCTTTTCAATACCGGCGTAGTGACCAGCCCAGATTATACTCTTATCTCCTGTCTTCTGAAACTCCTCTCTTATCGCCCAGAAGGGCCTGTCCCAGCCCCAGGCGTCGGTGCCCATGACCCTAATGCCGTGGTCGATGAGCCACAGTGTCGATTCTCTGGTCATGCCGCAACCGGCGTCAAAATACTCAGGCTTCCCCCAGTACTTATCGGTACCGGTCTGAATGAGCACGATATCACCCGGCTTTAACTGGTAGTCAATCTTCTCAAGGGCTCCCTTGAGGTCGTTAGTAGTGACGGCACTGCCTCCGGGTTTGTGTCGCATATCCAGGACAACGCCATCGCCGTAGAACCACTCCAGGGGCATCTCATCAATTGTCCTTGCCTTCTTCCCTTCGGAGACGGGAGAGTAGTGCCAGGGGGCGTCAACATGGGTTCCGGCGTGAGTGCTGAGGGTTAGCGTATCGACAGCCCAGCCGAGCCCCTGTGGAAGGTCGTCCTCAGTGCATCCGAAGGCCGCCTGCATGCCGGCTGCGCCCTGCCGATGGTTAACATGTGTCACCTCCACTGCCTGTCCCTGCCCGGGAACGGGCTCTATGGGCACACCCAGGTCTATTATTTTCATGTTTGATTTAAACCTCCATGTTGGGAATTCATCATATTCTAGCACCTCACCAGCCTCGCGGTAAAACCTGGCGGATGAGCAGCAGTGCCTTTCGGTGAGATTGACAGATAAACCACACGTGGCTATAGTATGGGCAAGCAGGAGACGGGACATCTTTTACTGCCTTTTACAGAGACCAAGAAGAAACCAGGGAGTGTGATATGAAAGAGGAAGGCATTGAGCACGTAGCGGTTATTGGTGCCGGGCTGATGGGCTTTGGCGTGGCAACGGAGTTCGCCCGGTTCGGCTACCGGGTCAGTATCTATAACACGAGAGAGGAGAGCAGCCGGAGGGCTATGGAGCAGGCGAGCGAGGCTCTCGATTTGATGGTAGAGACGGAGTTGATTACCAGCGACGAGGCCAGGGCAGCCTATGCGCGGCTGCAGCCGACAACCGATATTGCTGATGCAGTGGCGGGTGCCGATTTAGTCGTCGAATCGGTGCTGGAACTGCTGAGCCTGAAACAGGAGGTATTTGCCAGGCTGGACGAGCTCTGCCCGCCACCGGTAATTCTGGCGACCAACACCTCGGGGTTAAGGGTTACGGATATTGCCTCAGTAACCGAACACCCGGAGCGTGTCGTGGCAACGCACTACTTTCAGCCGCCTCACTTCGTGCCCCTGGTGGAGGTCGTTGGCGGGGAAAAGACGGACCGCAGGGTGGTAGAAGAGACAGCCAGGATACTCAGGGGCATGCGCAAGAGGGTGGCGGTAATAGATGTTGAGCTGCCCGGGTTTGTTGGCAATAGAATCCAGGGAGCCATCGGGCGGGAGATTCAGGCATTGATAGACCGGGGGGTATGCAGCCCGGCGGTGATAGACGACGTCATATCATTCGGTTTCGGTCGCCGTATGGCCTACACTGGCTACTTCAAGCGGATGGACCTTATAGGGCTGGACTTCGGCTACAATATGGCTAAAGGGCGGGGCCTGGAGCCCTGGAAGCCGGTTGCCGAGCGAGTGGAGCGGGGTGAGCTGGGGATGAAAAGCGGCCGGGGATTTTACGACTGGCCGGGCGATACCGCCAGGCAGCTCCACCGCCGGCTAAATACCGAGCTTATCCGGCTCATGAAGCAGGACATGGAGGCGGGGCTTATCTAACCGGGTGCTGGTGGCATCCGTCTCTCTCACTGACCCGGTTTTCCATACCATTGTAAGGTAAATCTACAGCTAATATCGTATTGCCAATCCATAACCAGTGCTTTATAATCTGGGCTAATATCTAATGAGTCTAGCCACTTTCCGGGAAATCAGGGGGTAATGATATGGCTGAGGAATTTCTGATAGTGCAGGACCTGCATAAGAGCTTTAATGAAAATAAGGCCGTTAACGGCGTTTCCTTCACCATCCACAAGGGTGAAATCTTCGGGCTTCTGGGGCCCAATGGTGCCGACTTCGGCTCGGTGGTGCCGGAGATGCTGGTACTCATCGGCTTCGCAGTCCTGTTCGGGGTTATCGGCATATGGCGGTTTCGCACCAGTGCGGTGTAAGGTTGCCATTCTTGACAGCCAGCAGGCGGCAGTTCTAGTATAGCCACATCAGTTAGATGAATAAGCCAGCGGCAATAGCAATCCTGTACCGGGAAGAGCTTAAGGAGTATGACTTCGGGCCGGGCCACCCCTTCCGGGGTGACCGTTACCAGATATTCCCCCGGTTTCTGGCAGAAAACCTGAGCGCAGGTGATAAATACCGGGTACTCCAGGCTGAATGGGCAACCGATGAAGACCTGTTGAGAATCTGCGACCGGGACTATATCAGCTCTACCAGGCAGTATTACCAGGCGGCATACCTGGGCCTGAGCATTGATAGCCGGTTCCACCGGTACCACTCGGCTGACAACGTGCCGATTGGCCGGCCCGGTAAGCTGGAGGAGGCGGCCAGGCTGATTATCGGTCAGTCAAGGCTGGCTGCCGACCTCGTCCAATCGGGCGACTATGAAAAGGTGGTCTCTCTTGGTGGGGGTATGCACCATGCCAGCCGGGGCTACGGTGAAGGTTTCTGCATCTATAACGACGTGGCTTTTGCAGCTACATACCTGATGGAGAGGTACAGCCTGGAAAGAATCCTGGTTCTGGACACCGATGCCCATGCCGGAAACGGGACGAGCAAATACTTCTATTCAGACCCACGGGTACTGTTTATTGACCTGCACCAGGACCCCAGGACGCTCTACCCGGGGACCGGCTTTGCCCGGGATACCGGTCTGGGTGAAGGTAGGGGGTTCACCATCAATATTCCGATGCCGGTCTATGCCGGCTACGATTCCTATCAGCTGGTTTTCGAGGAGATTGTCCGGCCGGTAGCTGATGAGTTCCAGCCCCAGATTGTTATCCGCAACGGCGGCTCAGACCCTCACTTCAACGACGGTCTAACAAACCTGGGGCTGCCGGTGAGCGGCTTCAGGATGATTGGTGAGCGGGTCAGGGAAATAGCAGAGATTTGCCAGGGCAGGCTTATTGACCTCATTGCCTCCGGCTACAACAAGGAGGTTCTGCCTTATGCCTGGCTGGCGCTGCTTTCGGGACTGGCTGACCTTGATGTATCTATTGAGGAGCCGGAGCCGGTGCCTCAGAGATTTCAGACGGACCCCTCATTTCAGGAGACCGGAGAGGTGGTGGCCGAAGTCAAGAGCTACCTGAGGGAGCACTGGAGGTGCTTGAAATAGGTAACCCTCCCCCTTAATCCCCCTCGGTGGATTGGATGCAATTGTTCACCCAGAGGGATGATGGTTAGAATCTCAATACCTTGTCCATTATAGAGTACTTTTTCTACCAGGAGCCTCAATATTTCTTGCTTGCCAGTAAAGTCCAGGTTATTTAACCCTATGCCTATCCTCTCTGCCAAGCTTCTGATTTGGGCCTCCTGGCCTTGCGTCAGTTGCCTTTGGGCAAGCTGCCTTTCCAGTTCAGCCTTTCGCTTCTCTAATTCACCTTGCTCTTTCTGGATGAGTTCCATATCGTCCCGCATCATAAAGTCGGCATATA
>CAZEBT010000014.1:0-19232 GCA_964510485.1 uncultured Dehalococcoidales bacterium
GTGGATACCTGCGGCACCGGTGGTGATGGCTCCCACACCTTCAACATCTCCACCGCCGCTGCCCTGGTTGCTGCTGGAGCCGGTCTTAAAGTAGCCAAACACGGCAACCGCGCCATGAGCAGCCAGTGCGGTAGCGCCGATGTGCTGGAGGCACTGGGAGTCAGGATTGACCTTGACGCCGAACAGGTAGAGAGGTGCCTGCAGGAAGTAGGGATTGGTTTCATGTTTGCCCCCACATTTCATCCAGCGATGAAATATGCATCTGTTCCCCGGCGTGAGATTGGAATACGCACCGTGTTCAACATCCTCGGCCCTCTGACCAACCCCGCCGGTGCCAGGGCGCAGGTGCTGGGGGTGGCTGACGAGTCGCTACTGGAGAAGATGGCTTCAGCCCTGAAAAGCCTGGGGTGTCATCATGCCCTGGTAGTCCACGGCGAGGACGGCCTGGATGAAATCACAACAACGGCAAAATCCCGGATTTCCGAGCTAAAAGACAACGGTATTAAGAGCTACACCATCAGCCCTGAGGAGCTGGGTTTGCCCCGCGCCAGTATTGATAGCCTGAGGGGTGGCACCGCCAGTGAAAATGCCGACACCCTGCGCAAAACCCTGGCTGGAGCACCGGGTCCTCAGCGGGACATAGTGCTGATGAATGCCGCCGCTGTGCTGCTCGTGGGCGACAGGGTCGCAACACATCAGGAGGGGCTGGCACTGGCCAGCGAAGTAATAGACAGCGGCAAAGCCCTTGAGAAACTGGAGCAGTTAATCAGGTACAGTCAAAGCCTGACGCAGAGGATACAGAATGATTCTTGACCGGATAGTAGCCGATAACCAGCAGGAACTGGAGAGGAGAAAGCTAACCCTCCCTCTGGAGGAACTGCAGGGGCTGATACTGAAGCAGCCTCCGCCCCTTGACTTTGCCTCCGCTCTGCGTGGGGATGATATCAAGCTCATCGCCGAGGTCAAAATGGCATCACCGTCAAGGGGGGTTATCCGCCCTGATTTCGACCCGGTACAGATAGCCCGGACATACGCTGATAACGGTGCCGCAGCCATATCGGTATTAACCGAGCCCAGGTACTTCCGGGGCAGTATCAATCACCTGAAAAGCGTCAGGGACGCACTTTCAGACAGGAGGCTGCCCCTGCTGAGGAAAGACTTCCTCCATGACCCCTACCAGGTCTACGAATCCCGAGCATACGGGGCGGACTGCCTGCTGCTCATAGTAGCCAACCTGACGCCCCGGAGACTGGCTGAACTGATGGAGCTGAGCCACCATCTGGGCATGGACTGTCTGGTGGAGGTACACAGTGAAGCCGAGCTTCAAGTCGCCCTGGAAAGCAATGCCCGAATTATCGGAATCAACAACCGTGACCTGCGTACCTTGGATGTAGACCTGAAAACTACCCGGCACCTCCGACCGCTTATCCCGGCGGACAGAACAGTGGTCAGCGAGAGCGGCATCAAGGAACGCAGTGACATAGATAGACTGAGGGAGTGGCGTGTTGACGCCGTTCTTATTGGTGAGGCACTGATGTCGGCACCCGATATTGGAGCCAGGATAAGGGAGCTAATATAGCCAGGGCTAAGAATAGACTATCAATAAAAAGGGACAGGGAGGAGAGAGTCCGGCCAAAGGGGGTAACCATTGCTGCCTGATAATAGAGGATACTTCGGTAATTACGGGGGACGCTTTGTCCCGGAGACGCTGGTGCCGGCTCTGGATGAGCTGACCGCCGCCTACCAGGAGGCAAAGACCGATGCCGCCTTCTGGGCTGAGTTTGAGGCACTATCCCGTGACTACTCAGGAAGGCCGACACCGCTCTATCTGGCAAAAGGGTTGAGCAGGCACTGCGGCGGTGCCCGGATTTTCCTGAAAAGGGAGGACCTGGCGCATACCGGGGCACATAAGATTAACAATGCCCTGGGGCAGGGTCTCCTTGCCCGAAGAATGGGGAAGCCGAGAATCATCGCCGAGACCGGTGCCGGGCAGCATGGCGTAGCCACAGCAGCGGTATGCGCCATGCTGGGACAGGAGTGTATCATCTACATGGGTGAGGAGGACATGCGGCGCCAGGCACTCAACGTCTTCCGAATGAGGCTAATGGGTGCCGAGGTGAGGCCTGTCTCCGGGGGCAGCCGGACACTAAAGGACGCCATCAATGAGGCAATAAGAGACTGGGTAACGAATGTCAGTAATACCCACTACCTCCTGGGCTCGGTGGTCGGTCCCTATCCCTATCCAATGATGGTGCGCGATTTCCAGTCGGTGATTGGTAAAGAGGTAAAGCAGCAGATTCTGGACATGGAGGGCCGCCTGCCCGACTGTATTATTGCCTGCGTTGGCGGGGGAAGCAACGCTATTGGCATCTTCTATCCCTTTCTAGAGGATAAGGAAGTCCGGCTTATCGGCGTGGAGGCAGCCGGCAGAGGGCTCGCCACCGGGGAGCACGCGGCACCACTGATGGCAGGGAGGAGCGGGGTGCTCCACGGAGCAAAGTCCTACGTTCTCCAGGACGACAACGGGCAGATTCGTGAAACGCATAGTGTCTCGGCGGGACTTGACTATCCGGGTGTCGGCCCCGAGCACAGCTACCTGAAGGACACCGGGCGTGCCAGCTATGTTGCTGTAAACGATAAACAGGCACTTGAGGGCTTCCAGTTGCTTTGCCGGACCGAGGGGATTACCCCTGCCCTCGAGCCGGCGCACGCCATATTCCATACCGTCGAGGTAGCCCGTTCCCTAAGCGAGCAGCAGCTTATCGTGGTCAACCTGAGCGGGCGCGGTGACAAGGATATGGATATCGTGGTTGACGAGCTGGGGGTGAAGTTATGAGCCGCATCAGCGATGTCTTCAGCCGGAGAGGTCATGCTGCCCTGATTGCCTACGTAACGGTGGGTTATCCGACCATTGAAGCCACCCTGAAGGTGGTCCCGCTCCTGGCTGACAGCGGGTGCGATATAGTGGAGCTGGGGGTACCCTTCTCTGACCCCCTGGCTGATGGTGCCACCATACAAAGGGCAAGCTTTCATGCCCTGCAAAATGGCGTTAACCTGCGGCACTGCCTCCAGGTAGCCAGGCAACTGAGTGAAAACCTCAGCATACCCCTGGTCTTTATGAGCTATTTCAACCCTGTACTGAACTACGGGCTTGAAGAATTCAGTATTGCCTGCACCGGGTCAGGTATTGATGGCTTAATCATCCCTGACCTCCCCCCCGAAGAAGCCTCAGACCTGGAGGTTATCACCCAGAAGCATAACCTGGACCTCATCTACCTGCTGGCTCCCAGCAGCACCGACGAGCGTATCAGACTGGTAGCTGAGAGGTCGCGAGGGTTCATATACCTGGTTTCGGTAACCGGGGTTACCGGCGCCAGGGACAGCCTGGCGGCAGGTTTGCAGGCATTTATTAGCAGAGTCAAGAGGGTCGCCAGCCAGCCTCTCTGCGTAGGGTTCGGGATATCTACCCCGGAGCAGGCCAGGCAGGTAACCCGGATAGCCGACGGGGTGATTGTGGGCAGCCGGATAATACAGCTTATGGAATCCGACGACACAATGTCAGCCGTGCAGAATTTCATCAGGGAATTGAGAGGCGCTGTAGGCGAATAACGCAGCACAGGGCCTTATTACTCAAGGTAACTCACTCTAAAATCCACCAGCAATCACTGCCAATATCTGCACTCTATATTCAACATACAGGCTTCCCCCCACCCTCCACAGCCCCGGTATCTCAGACTACACTCCACTTGTGACATACTTTTGAGGTTCTACCCACTTTTTGTGATATATCTGTGAATTCGCTCAGCTAGACTAGAGACAGAGTATTCGTCAATAACGCTGGACAAGTAACAAACGAGCGCTGCCAGACTTAAGGCAGCGGAATATCTGACAACCCGACCCACCCACATCTGGAGGGAAGGTCATGGAAAAAGAATTGGAAGAGTGGTGCCCGGAATACAGTACTCCCAGTGCCATTGGTCAGTATTGCGGAGTGAGCAAGGAGACGGTGCTCCGCTGGATCAAGAAGGGACACCTGTCAGCGCTCAGGCTCCCCGAGGGCCACCACCGGATACACAGAGAAGACTTCAGGGAATTCCTGACGAGGTACAGTATGCCACTACACTCCCAGGTATCTCAAAACAAAAACAGCAGACCACAAAGAAACAGAAAGGAGGTCAAACTATGATGCGGTTCTGGAAGAGGATTCACCGGGGCAACAAGGGATTCACCCTGATGGAGTTGCTTATAGTGGTTGCCATCTTAGGCATACTGGCGGCTGTAATCGTGCCCAATCTCACGGGAGCTATTGAACCAGCGACAATAGCAGCCAAAGATGCCGAAAAAGCAACCATACAGACAGCAGTGGATACATACATGTCAATAAACAAGCTGACCACGATAACGGAACGTACCTCTGCGGCTGTCATAGCATCAGGTGACTCCGATGCCCCCTTCAAAATCTACCTGCGAGAGCTCCCAACAACATATACGTACACCTGGGGTACATCCGGAAACGTCTCGCAGGGGTAGTAATCTGGTTCCGGGTACAGCTAAAGCCCTGGTGAGGTGAAGCTCTGACCTGCTCCGGTGCGATGATATTCATCCGTATAACAGCAGACTGCGTGGGCTGTGAGCGCCGCAGCAATCTGGCTACAGGCTACCATGTCAATAGAGAGCAAGCCGGATACCCTTCGTGCCGTGACGTAAGAGCACGAGAATCTTCATTGAGACGCATGGTGCTCACACCCTGCAGCGAGCAGACTGCAGCCAGGCAGCACCTTTAGCCTCACTTTACCCGTAGAAGAAGCTGGAGACTGACTACCATGAATAAGAACAAGAAGATTCTGGTTATTGAAGATGACCCGAGTGCCATGAGACTTGTGGGGTATACCCTGGAACGAGAGGGCTACCAGGTACTCACCGCACCCAACGGGCTAACCGGCATCAGGAGAGCCCGGAGTGAAGCCCCGGACCTCATCGTGCTGGACATCATGCTGCCGGGTATGGATGGCTACGAGATTTGTCACCGCCTGCGGGCTGAACCTGAAACTGCCCGCCTGCCCATTCTAATGCTCTCAGCCAAGGCTCAGGAAATAGACAGGGCTACCGGTTTTAAGGTAGGAGCCGACGATTATCTCGTCAAACCGGCGGCTCCTTCAGAGATACTGAGCCGGGTGGAGGCTCTGCTGGCACGGGCAACTGCTCCCCTGTCAAAAATGGTCTCCTTCCTTGGCTCAAAAAGGCGGGTCGGAACAACCACCATAGCAGTTAATGTGGCAATTGCCCTGTCGCAGAAAGGCAAGCGGGTTACCGTAGTTGACTTTTGCTGCAGCGCTACCAATATGACGGAGCAGCTCGGGCTTGGGCTCAGGCTTGAGCACAGCATCGCGGACCTTCTTGCCAGGCCCATAGACACTATCAGCCATCGGGACCTGGAGGCAGTGCTGGCAGTTCACCATACGGGTGTCAGGCTCTTGGGCATCCCAAAGCCGTCCGGTGACCACGAGGACATTTCAAGCTCTGACCTTGATTTACTGCTTGGGAAACTTCAGGAGGCTGGTGACTGCATTCTGGTAGACCTACCACCTCAGCCCTCAGGTCTGGGGAAGGTTGTACTCACCAGGTGCGACCTTATCATCATAGTGACCGATTCTAAAGCAGATAGCCTGCCCAACATCAAGTCCACTGCTTCCCTTCTGGGACTGGCAGGTATCTCCAAAGAACGAATAGGCGCTGTAATCATAGACCGGGATGCGATATTTAACGAGGTGGAGTTCTCCAGGCTGCAGCCTACAATAGAGCTTATCACCGGCGTCAGCCTGTTAGGAATCATACCCCATGATACCAGGGCATCTCTTGAACCCGCACCCAGCAGTACTCCGGCAACCATATCCAACCCCGACTCACCGCTGGCCTGGGCAACAAGAGGGATGGCTCAACTCATTACCGGTGAAGGATAAGGGGTCAGGAGTCTTCACAGGCTCAGGAGATAGAGCTTGGACAGAAACAAATCGGTAGGAGTCCCTGACAAGTTAGAAAGTACAGGCCTCGGCGAAATGCTGGTCGAGGAGAATCTCATCACACCCGAACAACTGGAGAGCGCCCTGGAGTTACAGCGGAGGCAAGGAGGAAAACTCAGCGATATTCTGCTAAACCAGGGACTGGTCAAGCCCGAGGACCTGGCCGCAGTGCTCAGTGTCCTTCTGAATGTACCCCTGATTGACCTGAAGAGGCACGCAATTCAAACAAGCGCTGTGCGACTGATTCCTGAAGACATGGCCAGAAAACATACGATTATTCCACTTGATGTGGTCGGCGATTCGCTAGTGATAGCCATGGCTGACCCGGAGGACATCCGCACTATTGAGGACATCAGGGCCCTCGTGAAGATGAGGGTCGAGGTAGCGCTAGCCATACCCTCTGACATCAAGCGGGCAATTGACCTTAATTACAGGTCCAGCGGTGAACTGGAGAAACAGGTAAGTCAGTTTGCCCGCCCTGCTGTGGAAGAGACCGCCATTACCTCCGAGCTCATTGCCCGAACGCCCGTTGCCCAAAGTCTAGACCTTATTCTCACGCAAGCGGTACGGGATAGAGCCTCGGACGTTCACTTTGAACCACAGGTGAACAGGCTGCGGGTCCGTTACCGCATCGACGGCATACTGCACGACATGTCGTCCCTGCCTCTGAGCGCCCACACAGCCCTGGTATCCAGGGTCAAGATTCTGGCTGAGATGAATATTACCGAGCAAAGGCGCTCTCAGGACGGTCAGTTCTCAATTAAGGCAGGGGACAAGGACGTGGACGTTCGTGCTGCCACCATGGAGACGGCATACGGGGAGAGGGTAACACTGCGGATTCTGGACAAATCATTATCCATCTTCACACTGCCCGAGCTGGGCTTCCTGCCCGATGCTCTCAAAAAGTACCAGACGATGCTGAGAAGCCCTTACGGCATGATACTGGTGGGCGGCCCCACCGGCTCAGGTAAAACGACCACCCTATACGCATCAGTTGGCCAGCTCGACCGAAACGAGCGCAATATCATGACAATTGAAGACCCCGTTGAGTACCACTTCACGGATATTAACCAGACCCAGGTCAACCTGAAGGCCGGAATCACCTTTGCCGGTGGCCTGCGGGCTATCCTGCGCCATGACCCTGATATCGTTCTGGTAGGTGAAATTCGTGATAAAGACACGGCGGTAACAGCCGTGCAAGCTGCTCTTACCGGCCACCTGGTGCTCTCATCTATTCACGCCAATGATGCCGTTGGTGTTCTTTTCCGGCTGATGGACATGGGTATTGAGCCGTATCTTATATCTTCAACGCTGGTTGGGGTTGTCGCTCAGCGAATGGTCCGTCGCATCTGCACACACTGCCATGTCCCCTCCCAACCCTCAATAGAAGAACAAATAGCCTACAATGAGGAAATGAAGCAGGAGCAGGCTACCCTGTACAGTGGAGCCGGATGTAACCTCTGCGCCAATACCGGCTACCGAGGACGGATAGCCCTCTTCGAAATCCTCGTTATGAGTGAAGAAATCAGGAGGATACTGCTCAGTGGTGCCAGTGCTGCTGCCATAAAAGAACAGGCATTGAAGGAAGGAATGGTAACAATGAAACGGGACGGGATGCTGAAAGCGAAGGAGGGCACTACCTCAGTAAGTGAAGTGCTCCGCAGCGTGTTCTCCATCGGCTGACACCGGGTGTGCAGACCTGTCTGGAGCTGGCTATGGCATATCGTTATACAGCTTATACTCCTGACAAAAAGATAGTACAGGGGGTGATAGATGCCGACTCCGAAAGCGCGGCAGAGGAAGCCCTGCATCAAGCCGGGCATCACCGCATCCTCACCCTGAAGAAGATGCGCACCGGCCTGAGTCCAGAGCAACTGCTACCGACCTTCTTTGGAGTCAAGACTCAGGATGTGATTGACTTCTCGCGCCAGCTAGCTACCCTGAGTGAGTCGGGTGTTAACATCCTCACGGCACTTCAACTACTCGAAGGGCAGTCTAACCGGCCTGCCCTGAGGAGGGTCATCTCCAGTTTGACTGAGGAGCTTCGGGGTGGCAGCACCCTCTCCCAGGCACTTGGTAAGTACCCGGAGGTATTCCCCGGTGCTTACCGTCAGGTAATCAGAGCCAGCGAACAGACAGGGAACCTTGAAGCCAGCCTGAGGCAGATAGCCGGCTACATGGAGAAACGGATGGCCGTGAAAAAGAAGGTAACAGGTGCCATGGCGTACCCCGGCATGGTCCTATTTATGGCAATTGGCGTAGTTGCCATTCTGATTACTGTGGTCCTGCCACCGCTGGCCAAACTATTCAGCAAACTTGGTGCCGACCTGCCCTGGACGACCCAGCTAGTTATTCTTACCGCTGATTTCTTCACCAACTACAAGCTTCACCTTCTGGCAGGAGTACTTGTTGCAGCTATTCTGATTGCCGGTTACGTCAGGTTACCGGCTGGAAGACTGACCATGGACAGGTTGATGCTGAAGATGCCAGTTATTGGCTCAATCAATACACTGCGCAATATGTACCACCTCTGCCAAACAACGTCAATGCTGTTGAAAGCCGGGCTCCTGTTGCCACAGATAATGGGTATCGTCATTCAAACCGCCGGGAACCAGGTTATCAGCCAGGCACTGGGAGAGGTTAGAGAGAAGCTCATTCAAGGGGAAAGTCTATCCAGGTCGCTGGGGATAACTGACCTGTTCCCCCGACTTCTGGTAGAAATGATACTCGTGGGAGAGAAATCGGGCAACGTAGAACCTACTCTCGACACCCTTGCCGACTACTACGAACAGAGGGTTGACCAGAGAATCAGCACCCTGACATCAATGATAGAGCCCGTCATGACAGCGGCCATCGGGCTGATGACCGCCTTCATTGCCCTGGCGACAATAACACCGCTGTATTCCATACTGCGTTCCATACAATAACTGCTTATGACAGGCTTCAGAAAATGGGAACAACTATTAGTAGATGCCTAGCCAGACTCAAGGTCCCGGGTAAAGACCAGAGGGGACTGGGAATAGTCGAGTCTATGGTGGCTGTTGCCATCCTGGGGATTACTGTAGTTACCTTCGTAACAGCCCTGTCAACAGTATCAATTGCGGCGCGTGAGGGAGAACACGAATTTGTGGCGCAGAGACTGGCGCAGGCTGAGCTGGAGTATGTCAGGAGCTACCCCTATGACCCCGGAGCAACCACCTACTCTACTGAAGACGTGGATACACCGGAAGGCTATGCTATCTCCGTTACCGCTGATTCTATCCCCGGCACTGATACCAATATACAGATAATAGCCGTAACTGTCTCCCTGGACGGAGAGGATATATTGACCCTTGAGGACTATAAGGTGAACCGATGAGGAAACGGCAGCAGGGATTTACGCTGGTTGAGCTACTGATAGCCGCCGCTGTCTCCGGGATGATTGTCAGTGTTTTGAGCACGGCTATCTACCAGACCTTTACTGTTACCGAGTATGGTAACGACAAAATGACAGCCATGCATGAGCTCCAGAATATAGCTCACTGGGTGAGCCTTGATGCGCACTCGGCAAGCGCCGCAACCGGTGGTGATGAGCTGGTGCTGACTCTACCCGACAGCTCGTCAATTACCTATTCCCTGGAGGGCAGTGAACTTCACCGCACCACCGGCGATTCGCAGGTAACACTGGGGGAGAATATCAGCACCGTGTCCTTCACCATTGATGACAGCATTATCACTATGGCTGTAACATCATCCCCCGAAGGGAGATACGAGGTCATTGAACAGGGAATATACAGCATTGGCATCCGAACTACAGAGGAGTGAGAGGAGTGATAAATAGCGAAAAGGGGCAGGCCCTCCCGATTGCCCTGCTTGCTCTGGCTATGGGCTCGCTGGTCATAGCCCCCTCTCTCGGCTATACCAGTACCGGTCTTATTGGCAGCCGGGTCTACGGTCAGGCAATAACGGAGCAATACTCCGCCGGTGCCGGGGTCGAGTTTGCGCTCTGGAGGCTTGAGGGAGACCCGGTACTCACCACCAGCACTACGTATGATGCCGCCCCCCTAGAACCGTTCCCCGGTGAGATAAACGGCTCTACTTTTCCCACCACCGAACTCCGGTTCGTTGAAAGTGCCGGAGCTAACGAGACGCTGACACCGGAGTGGCAGGACGGGAAAGGCAAGCATAAATATAACATTGATACGACGGACGGTGGCACCATCACCGTGGTGATTGATAATATCACCGCCTCTGAAACAGTGAAGGTCACGCTGAAGAAAGCGGGAAAACAGCCAACGTACCAGTTTACCGGCGATGGCCCCTATACAGCAGAGTTTGAAATCGGTGCTGCTGACTCATGCACCGTCGTAGTTACTCTTCCTAAAAAGAAAAAGTATGGCCCGCTGGGCCCCGGGCCAATCACTATCACCATCACCTACCCCGTCGCCAGTTACGATATTAGAGCGCAGAAGGGTGACCGTACCATCACAGTAAGGGCAACAGCCAGCTATCTGGCAATGAGGGTAATCTCGTGGCAGACAGAATAGACTGGCCTCAGCTGTTTCAGCAAAGAATATAAGGAGAACACAGATGACTTTCGATTCGGTAGCTCTGACAAACGTATTTCTGGCTATTATTGCGCTCTTGAATGTCATAGCCATAGCAATCCTCTACCGAATGTCACAGAGGTCCTAAGCACGGCCTCTGCCAGATGGCTAGGTAATATACCAGAATAAGAGCACGGGTAAGAGAAGGATTATGCTGAGAAGCAGGTCACTCGTCATACTATTAGTCCTCGCTTTGCTGGTAGTCTATACCTATCTCGGTATGGGCTATATGAAGCAGCGCAAGGAGCATGAGGTACTGGCTGCCCATATCTCCGAGGTCACTAAAGCACTCGGAGAAATCCCCAAGCCTGCCGGGGACCTGGATGAGCAACTGGTAGCGGCTCAGGCAGGTCTGGCTGCCGAGCAAGGCGAGTTCCCCGGCAAGCTGAACAGCACCAGGGTAATCAATACCATCCTCAGCATCGCCGACGACTGTGGGGTCAGAGTTACGCCTCTGGTCACTGAGCCGTGGCTAACAGAGGAAGTCGGCGAACACGACTATCTTGTCTTCCGCCTGAATATAGCCGTTGAAGGCAGTTTTCAACAGATGGCCAGCTTCGTCAGCCAACTGGAAAACAGCGAGCTTAAGACCCTGCTCATTGAAGACCTGAGTGTCGCTAGAGCCGATGAACAGCCTGAAGGTGAAGGCATTACTCAAACAACGGTGCCTGTCAGTGCTGGCCTGAGCCTGACTATCTATACCCGACCACCAACTTCAGATTAAGGAGCCTGCCGACAAAATGCCTGTGACGCTAAATATCAGTACCACCAGTATAAGACTCCTCTCCGTTAAGGCGGGACGTGTAAAGAGGTACGGAGAGGCACCTCTGGAACCGGGGCTGGTCAGGGATGGGCTCATTCTGGAGCCGAAGACCGTAGGGGCGGCAGTCAGTGCCCTGTTTGAGGCGACGAACATCCCCAGAGAGCGGGTCATCACCAGCCTGACTGGCCTGCCCTTCACCTACCGTATTCTGAGCTTACCGCGGATGAAGCCCGCTTCTCAAGAGGAAGCCATCCTGCGGGGAGCAAAGCAGGAGATACCACTGCCACTGGAGGAGCTTTATCTCTCATGGCTGGCTATTGGTGCCAGGGAAAATGAGCTGGACTTCTTTGTTTTGGGTGTGTCGCGGAATCTCGTCGATGCTATGGTTCTAACACTGACAGAGGCTGGCGTAAAGCCCTACATTATGGAACTGAAACCCCTGGCATTGGCCAGGGCAGCCAGCCAAGGTAATGCCCTGATAGTAGCCCTGGAACCAGATTTCTCTGACGTTGTTCTGGTAGCTGATGGCATGCCCACTATTATGTATTCGATAACGCCAAGAGGGGAAGGAGCCAGTGTAGAGGACAACATTCGGCGGTTAACAGATGAGCTATCAAAAATAGTGAGCTTCCATAACAGCAGCCACCCGGAAAACCCGCTCAGTCCGACCACACCTCTGGTATTGACCGGAGAGCTCTCGGCTGATGTCGCCACCAGTGAATTTATCCAGTCCCAGGTGGAATATCCGGTCGAGCCCCTGGCGCCACTATTAAAATTCCCTCCTGACCTGCCCGTGGCTTCATACACGACCAATATGGGCCTCGCTCTCAAAGAGTCGGCACGGAAGACTGCTTCAAGAGCAGGGATTACCCCCTTCCATGATATAAACCTCAACATACTTTCGGGGAAATCCAGGACTACGGCACGCCGGATACCATGGCGACGCGTACTTTTCCCCCTGGCCATAGTGGCGGCTATCGGTCTTCTGCTCCTCATATATCAGGCTAAGAGTCAGGCCGGAGCTGAGACCATGCAGTTGCAAAACACACTGAGAAACGTCAGCCAGGCTCTCCATCAAACCCTTCTCGTCAGTAAAGAGGCAAGGCAGGTCGAGAATACCATCAGTGATATAGCCGCCGATGCAAGCGCGCTGAGACAGGAACAACAAGATATCCTGTCGGAAAGGGGTTACTTTACCGAGGCTCTGGGACTGGTCACCGATACCCTCCCACCCCAGGCCTACTTCACCTTTATGGAAATAAACGCTGACGGGATAACCGTAGAAGGCAGGGCTCACAACTCCACGGCAGTCATTAACTACGCACTGGCTCTGGAGGCACAGGGAGTATTCTCTGAGGTTCGTATCGCCGGGCTTGATGCGGCCGGGGCAGAAACTACAGAGACGATGTCCGGACCCGCGGAGGCTGAGAGTAGCGGCATATCCTTCAGCATTGTTATTACAAGGTAGGACCAAGATGCATATTAATGAGCTGTTTCGGATGACAGTGACCAGGGGCGCTTCAGACCTGAACCTCTAGGCTCCTGTGAATACCGGATAAGTGGAGGGAGGTGATGTTTATATGCCGACAGGAAAAGCCTCGATACTGGCAATTGATGACGACGTGCACGTATTGCGTATGATACAGCGTATCCTTGAGCTTGAAGACTATCACGTAGTTGCCTGTGATAGCGGTGAAGCTGCTCTAAGCACGTTTGAAGAGGTAACACCCGACCTGGTCTTACTGGATATCGTAATGCCTGATATGGACGGGTATAGTGTCTGCCAGCGCATTCGTGAGTTCTCCAAGACGCCGGTAATTATGGTCAGTGTCAAGAGCGAAGACGAAGAGAAGATTCAGGGATTTGACGCAGGTGCCGACGACTATGTGACCAAGCCTTTCTCTTCAAGGGTACTGGCAGCACGGGTCAGGGCAGTGCTACGCCGAAACGAACTTCGCACCAGGCATCCAGAGCCTGCCTTCCACTGTGGTGACCTGGTGATAGATTTCTCCCGACATAGAGTAAATATGGCAGCACGAGAGGTAAATCTGACCGCTATTGAGTACGCACTACTGTCCTATCTGGCACTTAATGCCGGCCTGATGCTGACCTCGGACCAGATTATGGAGAATGTCTGGGGGAAGGGCTACATTGGCGCAACCCATGTCCTTCAGACAAACATATCCCGTCTCAGACGGAAGCTGGGAGACAGCTCCAGAAAAGCCCGGTATATCGTGACTGTGCCCGGTATAGGTTACATGATGCTTGAGGCGTAACCGGGCACCAGTCCTCTTTATGCTACCGAACCAGAAATCAGGAAAAGGGCGGAAACAATGGCAAAAGCACGAATCCTGGTCGTTGATGATGACAGCATCGTCGCAAGCACTGTAGAGGCTATGTTGCAGGACCTGGGATATACGGTTCCGGCTATTGCCTCCTCCGGCAGGGACGCTATCAGGGAGGTGAAGGACATCCAACCGGACCTGGTGCTGATGGATATCTACCTGAAGGGAGATATGGACGGTATACAGACTGCCGAGCAAATCCACACTCATTGCGATATTCCGGTGGTCTACATTACCGGATATGCAGATGAGGAAACACTGCAACGGGCCAAGGTAACAGAGCCCTATGGCTACATACTCAAGCCGTTCCAAGACAAGGACCTACATACTGCCATTGAGATAGCCCTCTACAAGCATGAGGCGAAACAGGCACTGGCAGAAAAGGAACGACTTCAGCACGAAATCACCGAGCGCAAGAAGGCTGAAGAGGCATCACGCGAAATAGACCGCATGAAATCTGAATTCATCTCCAATGTCTCACATGAGCTGCGCAGCCCGCTCCACTCAATCCAGGGCTTTACCAGGCTGATGCTTGAGGGTAAGGTACCCGACCCCGAGACACAAAGGGAATTCCTGACCACGGTAGACAAGCAGAGTGAGCACCTGGGTAGCCTGATTGATAGTCTGCTTGATATATCACGCCTCGAATCCGGCCGGTTTAATATCCAGAAGCAGCGCCTGCCAATAAAGAACGTAATCCATGACGCGGTAGAGAGCTCCTACAGCCTGGCCAGTGAGAAGGGCATCCTAATCAATGAAGACATCCCGTCAACACTGCCCGAGATAGAGGGGGATGGAGAACGGCTGGGCCAGGTAATGGCCAATCTGCTCGGCAATGCCATTAAGTTCAGCAACGGCGGTAACAGCATCACAGTTAGAGCCGAGGTCAGGGATAGAGAGCTGCTGGTACAGGTCGCTGACCTCGGTATAGGCATCCCCAGGAAGGCTATGCCACACCTCTTTGAAAGGTTCTACCGAGCCCAGGACCTAATGGCAAGGGGTGGAGCCGGACTCGGTCTTTATATTTCAAAACAGATTATTGAAGCGCACGGTGGACGTATCTGGGTAGAGAGCACGGTAGATGAAGGCAGCACATTTAGCTTCACGTTACCCCTGAATCCAGCCAGCCCCTCCCCAGAAAAGCCCTGAGCCCTCCCTGCCCCTTGATACGGGGCAGCCTCCAGGTGGTATGTAGTAACAGGTCACCCTGATAGTTGTCAGCCCATCCTCCCGTTTGCTATACTGGGGATGCCCAACCGCTTCATGTGTAAGTCTTTATGTCAAATAAAAGATACATCCTGGCTATAGACCAGGGGACCACCGGAAGCACCGCCCTGCTCTTCGATGAGCAAGGGCAGGTGGTATCCACCGCCTACCGGGAAGTACACCCGATGTACCCTCACCCCGGCTGGGTAGAGCAGGACCCCCAGGAGCTTTTCCAGACCTCGCTGTCAGCAGTTAAGGAGGCTCTGCAGAAGGCAGACGTAGCCACCTCCCGGGTGAAGGGTTTGGGTATTACCAACCAGCGGGAGACTACCATCGTATGGGACAGCCACACCGGAGAGCCGGTGAGCAACGCCATAGTATGGCAATGCCGGCGTACAGCCCCTCTGTGCGAGGAATTAAAGCAAAAGGGTATGAGCCAGCTAATCAAGGAGAAGACAGGGTTAATCGTAGATGCCTACTTTTCGGCTACCAAGATTCGCTGGATTCTGGACCACATCCCACAGGGACAGCGCCGTGCCCAGCAGGGTGACCTCCGCTTCGGAACAGTGGACAGCTGGCTTATCTGGAATCTAACCGGTGGTGCCATCCATATCACCGACTATAGCAATGCCTGCCGCACCATGTTGTTCAACATACACACCCTTCAATGGGATAAGGAACTCCTTGCTGCCCTGGAAATACCAGAGGCCGTTCTTCCCCGGGTTATGCCCTCCAGTCAGGTCTACGGTGAGACCGCACCCGGCATTCTGGGGGACTCTCAGGTGCCCCTGGGTGCCTTAGCTGGCGACCAGCAGGCAGCCCTCTTCGGCCAGGCATGCTATGCCCCCGGTATGGCCAAAAACACCTACGGGACAGGCTCTTTCGTTCTGCTTAACACCGGTAACAGGCCGTTTCCCTCCCAGAAAGGTCTGGTCACCACCGTGGCGTGGGGACTGGCTGATAGTGTCAGCTACGCCCTGGAGGGGAGTATCTTTATCACCGGCGCTGCGGTACAGTGGCTGCGGGATGGCCTGGGACTGATTACGGAAGCCGCTGAGACTGAGGCACTGGCCCGCTCAGTCCCCGATAGCTGCGGGGTCTACTTCGTTCCAGCCCTGGTGGGTCTGGGTGCCCCTCACTGGGACATGTATGCCCGGGGGACTATCGTCGGGCTTACCCGGGGTACCGGCAAAGAGCACCTGGTGAGGGCTACCCTGGAAGCCATAGCCTATCAGACCCGGGATGTCGTGGAGGCTATGAGGGCTGAAGCCGGTCTTCAGATACCGCTTCTCCGAGTGGACGGCGGTGGTACGGCTAACGCCTTCCTGATGCAGTTCCAGGCGGATATTCTGGGAATCCCCATTCAGCGGGCGGCAGTAGCCGAGACCACTGCCCTTGGGGCTGCCTACCTGGCTGGCCTGGCAGTCGGTGTGTGGCGAGACACCTCTGATATCACCCGGCAATGGCGAGCTGCCGAGACCTATGAGCCAAGCATGTCCACCGACCAGCGGGAAACCCTCTATGACGGCTGGAAGCGCGCCGTAGAATGCGCTCGTAGCTGGGCCACAAAGTGAAACAGGAGAGATGAGGATGAAAAGAGACTTTGGCGGTATTACCGGGGAGACCTTCGATTTGATTGTAATCGGCGGGGGCATTATCGGGGCTGGTGTTGCCCGTGATGCCGCCCTCCGGGGCATTAAAACGTTACTATTAGAGAAAGAGGACTTCGCCTGCGGCACCACGTCACGCTCCTCCCGCCTGATTCACGGGGGCTTGCGCTACCTGAGCCATCTGGAGTTCCGCCTGGTGCGGATGGACTTACGGGAACGGGAGATCCTCCTCAGAACTGCACCCCATCTGGTTCACCCCCTCCCGTTCCTGATACCGGTAACCCGACCCCTGGACCGCATAGTCATGGCGCTGGGTGTGCACCTCTACGACATCCTGTCGCTTGATAAGAGCCTTCCTCCCTGCCAATACCTCTCTCGTAGAGAGACCCTGGAGCGTGAGCCAGGCCTGGAGATGGAGGGGCTGTTAGGCTCCTACCTGTACTATGACTGCCAGGTTCCCTTCGCAGAACGGCTCTGCCTGGAAAATGCGCTCTCTGCCGCCGAACACGGTGCCTCCATAATGAACCATACTAAAGTCACTGGACTCGTAATAAACGGTAACACCGTCCAAAAGGTGCAGATGGAGGATACACAATCAGGGGAAGTGTATCAGGTAGCGACCCGCATGGTGGTCAATGCCACCGGACACTGGGTAGATAACGTGTCCCGACTTGCCTGCAGCCGCCCGGAGTCTATGGTGAGGAGGACCAAGGGCATCCACCTGCTAGTCCCCCAGATTTGCCGCCAGGCCGTGGTTTTATTCGCCCTTGCCGATGGACGTCTCTTCTTTGCCATCCCCTGGCAGGGCTACTCACTAATCGGGACTACTGACACTGACTACTCCGGTGACCTGGACGCTATATACGCCAGCGCAGATGATGTAACCTACCTGCTGGCAGAGCTTCAGCGGGCATTTCCTGGTATACGTATGGAGGACATCTTCTACACAACCGCCGGTCTGCGAGCCCTGGCTAAATCCGGACGTGGAAAAGCGTCGAACGTCTCCCGCCACCACAGGATTGTTGACCATGAGCGGAGTGACGGCATAAGCGGCCTTATATCACTGCTGGGAGGCAAGCTGACCGGTTACAGGGGCATAGCCCAGGAGGTAGTGGACATGGTATGCCGGAAGACCGGCGTCAGGGCAGTCTGCAACACGGCAGAAGCCCCCCTGCCTGGAGCACCAGCTATACCACGGGAAGAAGTGGAGCGGTCTGCTCAGGAAAGCGGCCTTCCTGAGGAGACGGTGGCACACCTGGCTGACCTCTACGGCTCTCGCTTTCGTCAGGTCTTAGAACTGGTACACCAGGACGCCCGGGGAAGCCAGCCCATCTGTCCCCACTGCCAGGACATAGTAGCCCAGATATGGCACAGCGTTGAGCAGGAAAGCGCACTGACCATAGGCGATTTCCTGCTCCGGCGCAGCCTTGCCGGGCTGGGACCGTGTCAGGGACTGGATGCTGTGGAGACGGTGGCAAAGGAGATGGGGCACCTCTTGGGCTGGAGTGATGACGAGCAACAAAGGCAGATTGAAGCGTACCGCGCTTCAGCAGCCCTGGGTCAGCGCTTCAGGACGGGAATACAAGAGTGAAGGTGTTACCGCTACTTCTTCTCCCGGAGCGAAGCGGCCGTCTCGGTTGATTTCTCAGGCATCAGAGCAGCCACTCTGCTCCTGCCCTTCTTCCTCATCCGTGTATTTCCTGCCCAGGCCAGCCCACCACCCAGCCTCACTGCATAGTACATCAGGAGAATCTTCCAGCCGGGTACCTCCAAGACCTCCATAGCCCCGCGGAATATCTCGTCCGACTTCTTTCTGGTGCGCTTCTGCTCCCAGTAGCACCAATCATGAATCACCGCAGCATTCCCGTATTTCCCCCATCTTGGTATAAACCACCAGAGTGGTCTGGGCACGCTGGCAAAGTCGGTCATAAACCCTGTCTCCACCTCAACCGAGTCGCCGCTGCCTTCTTTGCCAACATCATACCCGAACTCTTTCCTGGTAACCCAGGTCCTCCCGTCAGCGAGAGGGGATACTACCAACACCTCGGTAAATTTGCTCATGTCCCGTTCCTCCTTAAGAGCCACAGCAGTTCAGGCAATGCTACATAACAGGAATTGAGTATAGCCTTCCCCTGAGCCCCTGTCAATACCAGAAGCCGAAGCCCTTGACAGGCAGCAAGCAGAGTTATAACATAGCTTCAATAAATAAAAAAGGGCTAAAAGGAGGTTAGGTAGCGATGCAGTTATTCCTGGTTGACCGTTTTCTGCCCATCACCATTGTGATTATCCTGGTCGTAGCCGGGCTTTCCTGGCTTATCCGCCTCGGGGTCTACCTCGGCTTTCGCATCAGGGACTGGAGAAAAGGGCTCCCAAACCCCTACGAGAAGAAGGAGACAATGGGACTGCCAAAAGGCGCTATGCGCACCTTCCTCGCCCTGATTTTTACTACCATTGCGACCCTGGTCCTATTGAAGACCGACCTTGTCAGCCTGGTTGACAAGAAGTGGATACTGCTGGAACTCGGAGCAATTATCACCTTCTACTTCGGCAGCAAATCACTCGAAACCTTCGTGGACTCAAGAGCAAAGGTAAAGGCTATTGAGAAAGCCCAGACTACAGACGATGCAGTCAAGGTCTATAAAGTAGTGGAGGACAAGGAGGACAGCGAAAAGGGATAGGTGCAACGACTGGCAGCCCAGCCT
>CAZEBT010000015.1:0-18877 GCA_964510485.1 uncultured Dehalococcoidales bacterium
TTGACGCCAAGCTGGGTCAGTGGAAGGGCGTAAACGACTTTGTCCTGCAGGCTTCCCGCGGCAAGATAGACCACTACAACTTCTACAGCATAGTATACGACCCGATGACCACCTGCGGTTGCTGCGAAGCTATTGCAGCCATCCTGCCGATGTGCAACGGCGTAATGACTGTAAACCGCGAATTCACCGACATGACTCCGTGCGGTATGAAGTTTACCACGCTTGCCGGGACGATTGGGGGTGGGGTAAGCACGCCGGGGTTTGTGGGGCACGGCAAGTACAACATCTGCCAGAGAAAATTCCTCATTGGTGACGGAGGTCTGCTGAGGATGGTCTGGATGCCCAAGATGCTCAAGGAAGAGATTGGCGAGCGGCTGAAAGCCAGGGCTGAGGAAATGGGCGTGCCTGACCTGATTGACAAGATTGCCGACGAGACGGTGGGGACAACCGAAGATGAAATCCTGCCCTTCCTCCAGGAGAAGGGACACCCTGCCCTTACGATGGACTCAATAATAGGTTAAGAAAGGAGGCTGACCAATGCCACTTACTGGAATAGAGATATTCAAGCTACTACCCAAGACCAACTGCGGTGAATGCGGGGTGCCCACCTGTCTGGCATTTGCCATGAACCTGGCGGCCGGGAAGGCAGAACTGGGTGCCTGTCCCCACGTTTCTGACGAGGCAAAGGCACAGCTCGCCGAGGCATCGGCACCGCCTATCAGGCCGGTGACCATTGGAGTAGGCAACGGGGCGGTAAAAGTGGGCGGTGAGACAGTAATGTTCCGCCACGAGAAAAGGTTCGAGAACGAGCCTGGAATAGCTGTCCTCGTCAACGACACCATGGATGATGCTGATATCAATGGCAGGCTGGAGAGGTTCAAGCAGCTCCAGTTTGAGAGGGTAGGGCTCAACCTTAGTACGGAACTGATTGCCGTCAGGAGCGAATCAGGCGATGCCGGCAAATTTGCGGCGGCAGTCAGCAAGGTAGCCAAGAACAGCGATGGCGGTATTATTCTGATGAGCACCAATCCGGACATACTGGCGGCCGGTCTCAAGGAGTCTGCTGACCGAAAACCGCTGATATACGCCGCTACCAAGGACAACCTGGATAGTGTGGCCAATCTGGCCAAGGAGAACTCCTGCCCGGTGGCGGTGAAGGCGGAGAGTCTTGACGAAGTGGTTGAGCTCACCACCAAGCTGACCGAGGCAGGGATAAATGACATTGTTATTGATTCCGGCTCAAGAGATGTCCGCCAGGCATTTCAGGACCAGATTATCATCCGGAGCTCGGCACTTGCCAAGAAGTTTCGCCCTCTGGGATTTCCCACCATTACCCTCCCCTTCGAGATGACCGATGACCCGATGAAGGAGGCGATGATTGCCTCAATGTTTGTCGCCAAGTACGCCGGTATTATCGTCCTCTCCGATTTTCAAGGAGAGAGCCTGTTCCCGCTGCTGGTAGAGCGGATGAACATCTATACCGACCCGCAGCGACCGCTGGCAACAACAGAGGGAGTCTACGAAATCAACAATCCCAAGGAGGATTCGCCGGTACTGATTACCACCAACTTTTCGCTTACCTACTTCATCGTTTCCGGTGAGATAGAAGGCAGCAAGGTGCCCGGTTACCTTCTGGTTATGGATACGGAAGGGCTTTCGGTGATGACCGCCTGGGCTGCCGGCAAATTTGTGGCTGACCTGATGGCACCGTTTGTCAAGAAGAGCGGTATCGAGGACAAGGTGAAACACCGCAAGTTGATAATCCCCGGCTATGCTGCCGCCGAAAGTGGCGGTCTGGAGGAAGAGCTGTCCGGCTGGGAGATAATGGTAGGCCCCAGAGACGGAGCACACATCCCGGCCTACCTGAAGTCATGGAAACCTTAGGAGGAAGTCATGATACTTATCGGGGAAAACATCAATGTGATATCCAAGACCATCGGCCCGGCTCTGAAGGAGAGGAACCCCAAGCCGATTCAGGACCTGGCTAAGGCGATGACCGATGTTGACTATCTTGATATCAATGTCGGTCCGGCCCGCAAGGCAGGCGACGAATTGATGGAATGGGCAGTCAAAACCGTCCAGGAGGTCACCGATAAACCGCTATCTCTGGATACGACCAATGCTGCCGCCATAGAGGCCGGACTCAAGGTACATAAAGGCAGGGCAATAATTAACTCCATCTCACTGGTGAGGATGGGAGAGGAACTGCCTCTGGTAAAAAATTATGACGCCGACTTCATCGGGCTCCTGTGGGGAAGAGAGGGGATGCCCAGGGACGAGGCGGAGAGAGGGATTATTGCTGTTGAGCTTATGTACACCGCTAGTGAGATGGGCATCACCAACGAAGTCATCTGGTTTGACCCGATAGTTACCCCGGCGAGTAATGTGGATACAAATCAGGTAGGGCCGTGCCTGGAATTCATGAAGATGCTCCCGGACCTTGCCCCCGGCAGCAAGTCGGCTGTAGGCCTCTCCAACGTGTCTAACGGCACGCCAACCGAACTCAGACCCTACCTCAACCGGACGTACCTGATGATGCTCATGAAGTACGGCCTGCACTCGGCAATAGTTGATGCCTTTGACTCCGAGTTGATAGATATAGCCAGGGGCAGGAAGACCGAGCTTGTTGACCTGATTCACAGGGTAATGGACGGTGAAAGACCCGACCTCTCTTCTCTGGGTGGAGAAGAGGTAAAATATGTGAAAACGGTCAGGGTGCTTATGGGTGAATCGCTCTACTCCCATTCCTGGCTTGAGGTATAACAAGGTGCAGGGGGCGTGATTGCTTCGTCGCTGCACTCCTCAGAATGGCAGGGGGAAGAGCCTCTCAGATGACAGGGGCAAACCAAACCAGAACAACAGTCTGAAAGGGGAAATTTGCTATGACCCTAAGGTCACTGTTGGAGGCAGGAGAATTCGTGGTAACCGCCGAGGTGGGGCCACTGAAGGGCACCAGCACCACAGAGATTGAGGAGGTAGCTGAGCTGCTGCTGGGGAAGGTGAACGCCGTCAATGTTACCGACCAGCAGAGTGCGGTAATGAGGCTGGGTTCGCTGGCTACCTGCCACCTGCTGAGAGACAGAGGGCTTGACCCCGTGTTCCAGTTGACCTGCCGGGACAGAAACCGGTTAGCCCTCCAGTCCGACCTGTTGAGTGCCGCTGTGCTGGGGATTGAGAATGTTCTGGCTATTACCGGTGACCTGCCGTCACTGGGGGACCACCCCCAGGCGAAGTCCGTCTACGATTTGGACTCGGTACAGCTGCTGTGGGCAATAACAAGGTTGAGTGAAGGCTATGATATGGCTGGCAATGAGCTTGAGGGCAAGCCCAGCTTCCTTCCCGGGGCAGTGGTGAACCCGGGGGCTGACACAGAGGCATCCCTTGAGCTACAGATTATGAAGATGGAGAAGAAGATTGCCGCCGGGGCAAGATTCTTTCAGACCCAGGCTATCTTTGATGTTGACACCCTTGCCAGATTCATGGAGCGGGCAGGCGGATTCAATGTCCCCATTCTGGCCGGAATAATACCCCTGAAGTCGGCTGGTATGGCACGCTTTATGAACAAGAACATAGCCGGTATCAATGTGCCCAACGAGCTGATTGACCTTATGGCCGGGGCTGAGGACAGGGCTGCGACAGGAATAGAGATTGCCGCAAATACAATTAAAGACCTGAAGGGCATGTGCCAGGGGGTACACATTATGGCGATGGGCTGGGAGAGCAAGGTACCAGCAATGCTAGATGCCGCCGGGCTTTAGGGGTTCAGTGTTGCCTACCGAAAACAACCGCAGTATATACAACCTTGATGTAGCCTATTCCCTTGCCTGCCAGCAGCTAGCCAGGGTAGATATTGAGCAGCAGTGCCACCGGAGCGGCGCTCAATATCAGGTGAAAGAATCACGGGAAACCGTCACTGTCGGCTATCTAAACCAGCAATACCTGATAACCCTTCCCGATATTGAAATTTCACTGCCGGGCAGTGACGAGAAGGTGCCGATAAGAGACAGGATTCTGATACTGCACTACCTGACCCTGGCGAAAGGCACCCCGGCTACCGGTGAACTGATTACCTTCAGGGATTTATCCGGCGGAAATATCTACTACCCTACATTTACCAAGAGGGCAATGAAGCCGCTGGCTGACCACTTTGGCAGGGAACCGGCGCCTCTGGTGAAGGCTGGCGAAAAGCTGGGGGGACACAGGGCAGATTTTGGCGATGCCTCGGTGGTTATTGATGCCTTCAGCCACGTTCCGGTGACCCTGGTGCTGTGGCAGGGTGACGACGAGTTTCCCGCGCAATTAAACCTGCTATTTGACTCCACCATCTCCGACTATCTTGAAACTGAAGATATAACCGTGCTCTGTGAGACCCTTACCTGGAAGCTAATCAGCTATTTGAGGGAAGCCTGAACTCTATGGAGGTAACATCAATTGTGCTGGCCGGTGGCAAGAACCTCCGGCTGGGCAGGAGTAAAGCCCTGGAGGTTATCAACGGCAGAAGCCTGATTGAGCGTGTTATCGAACGGCTGGCACCACTAGCCAGCAAGCTCCTGATAGTAACCTCCCGGGAACAGGCTGACCTGCCGGATATCCCTGGAGCCGAGGTCTTGATGGACGCTTATCCCGGCAGCGGACCGCTCGGCGGGATATATACCGGACTTCTAGCCTCACAGACTACACAGTGTATCGCCGTTGCCTGCGATATGCCCTTTCTCAATGCCGAACTGCTGCGCCATATGGTTGAACTGTCCCGTGACTTTGATGCCGTCGTACCACGAATGACCAACGGAATGATAGAGCCACTCCACGCCATATACTCCAGGGGCTGTCGGGACAGGATGAAAACAAGGCTGGAGAACAACCGGCTGGGGATTAGCTCTTTCCTCAAGGAGCAGCAGGTTAGATATATTGAGGAGGCGGAATGCCAGAGGTTTGACCCGGAACTCCTGACCTTCTTCAACATAAACCACCCGTCAGACCTGAAGCAGGCTATTAAGCTGGCGGTGGAGAGAGAATAATCCGCTCTGGAATCAAGGAGGGAAATGATGGCAGACCAGTATAAAGTAGTAGCCAGAGTAATCAGCCAGAAGGGGACGTGTGATGCCGGGCACAGGGTTGGTGACGAGTTTGCCATATTCCCGACCCCTGCGGGTGCATGCCCCTTTGCCTACTGCACGCTGTTTCCATTTGCAACGGTGCTGCAATACGGCGGCGCTTTGCCGTGGGAAAAAGACCCCGACAAGACCACGGTTGCCTGCCCGGACGCAGAAAACCCGGTAGTATTTGAGCTGAGGCGGGTACCCGAGCAGGCATAAGCTGACAACCGTCCCGATGGTAACCCACAGGGTGAAGATTGACGGATTACCGGCGAGCTTGATATTCTGCGTCAAATCAATTTGCATATTAGCTATCGGTGATACTGAAAATGGAAAATATTACACTCTGGACGGCTTTCAGCGGTGGTATAATATCCTTTGGAACCCCCTGCGTTCTGCCTCTGGTGCCGATATACCTTGCCAGTCTGGCTGGCCCCGAGATACTTGAGCCCAGGGCTAAGAGAATTCGCCTGCCGATATTCTTTCACTCCCTCAGCTTCGTTCTCGGCTTTTCGCTGGTCTTCATCGCGATGGGAGCCCTGGTGGGGCTGGCCGGGGTTGCCATCAACCCGAATTCACCGCTGGTTCAGAGGGTATCCGGTAGCCTGCTGGTAGTGTTTGGCTTATTTATGCTGGCTGCCCTGAAGGTGCCGTGGCTGAACTACGAAAAGCGCCTGAATCTGTCACCGGGTAACGCCACCAGCTATACACGCTCCTTCCTTATTGGAGCCATCTTTCCCGTAGCCTGGATACCATGCACAAGCTGGGTACTGGGGGGAATCCTTATGCTGGCAGCGTCATCAGAGACAGCCTGGCACGGTGCTTACCTGCTGACCATCTATTCCCTGGGACTGGGGCTACCCTTCCTGGTAGTCGGTGCAGCCTTTGATTACATCGTTCCGCTACTAAAGCGCGCCAGCCGTTACTCCAACTGGGTCTATATTGCTGGTGGTATCCTGCTGATAGCCATCGGCATACTTATACTGACCGGCAGACTAACCTGGCTCAGCCCGTCTTTCACATGAGACCATATCCGGCAGAATGAATGATGAATAGCAAAGCAAAAGTAACAATTTTAACAGTGCTGGTCTCGGCAATAGCCGCGGGAGCTGTGGCTGCAGGTTGCACAACCGGTAATTCCGGCGAGGGCCAGGCTCTGGGCAGGATAACCGATTACGCCATTGACTACTCTCAAAGCCTGGAGGCAAATAAGCCGATGCCCGATTTTCAGTTTCAAAACGCTGACGGGGAAGTGATGTTTCTCAGTGACCTGAAGGGGAAAGCCGTGCTGCTCAACTTCTGGCAGGTCCGCTGCCCCCCCTGTGTTCACGAGATGCCCTTTTTACAGGCGGTGCACGATGAATGGTCGGACAGAGGGCTGGTGGTGCTGGCGATTAATGTAGGGGAAAGTTCATCAACAGTACAGAGCTTCATGGAGAGCCATGAGCTTTCCCTCACGGTGCTACTTGATACAGAGCAGACGGTATCCCGGCTCTATGGCATCCGGGCCTTCCCGACCACCTTCCTCACCGACAAGGAGGGGACAATTGCAGGCTACAAGGTCGGAGCTTTTCAGAGCAAAGAGGAGATAGAGGCCGGCCTCAGTGAGGTTCTTCAGCAGTCTCCCTGAGCCGTGCGGCAACCAGAATAAAATCGTTAGACAAGAGGAGGCAGGATATGGGTGATGTCCTAGATGAAGCCTACGGGGTAATGCAATGCAAACAGTGTCCCTGGTATAAATCATGTGTGATACCAATGCGAATCACTGCTGAGGACCTCCGACGCCAGCTGGAGTCATCGGCGCCGGGGATGAACCCCTCGCTACAGGCTGACCTTGGTATCCAGAGCCTTCTATCCAATATGGCAACGGCTGCCCAGAACTCAATGCTTGAAGGCTGCCCTATCTTCATTGAGCGCCTGCGCTCCAGTCCCGAGCTTGCCCAGCAAATAAAGAAAATAATGCAGGGATGGGGCCGGGAAGAAAAAGAGGAATAGCTGGACTTATCAGGAAATACCTCGCCCTTTAGCACCCCAGGTCAACAGGAAGAGTACTGATAGGACTGGTGGAGAGTCAGATGTCTGAAGATAACAAGACAAAGAAGAAACAACTAGCCGAGCTCAAGAAACGCCGCCAGAAGATAGAGGAGATGGGCGGAGGGGAGCGTGTTGAGACCCAGCACAAGAAGGGCAAGCTGACGGCACGAGAGCGAGTTGAGGTGCTGCTTGATAAGGGGACATTCCGTGAGACCGGAATGTTTGCCAGGAGCCGCGGGGCTGTCAGGGAGGTGCCAGCCGATGCAGTAGTTACCGGCTACGGGCGGATTGACGGGCGAAGGGTTTACATCTACTCCCAGGACTTCACCAGCACAGGTGGGACACTATCGGAGGTACACGCACAGAAGATTTGCCGGGTCATTGACAGTGCCATGAAAGCCGGGTGCCCCACCATAGGTCTGAATGACTCCGGGGGAGCAAGGATTCAGGACGGTGTAGATGCACTATCTGGCTATGGCCAGATTTTCTTCAGAAATACCCTGGCCTCGGGGGTGATACCACAGATATGCGCTATCGTGGGGCCAACCGCCGGAGGGGCGGTGTACTCTCCGGCGCTGATGGACTTTACATTCATGGTCAGGGGCATAAGCTACGCTTTTATCACCGGGCCCAGGGTAGTCAAGGCTACCACCGGGCAGGAGATCAGCGAAGAGGAGCTGGGCGGTGCTGTTGTGGTGCAGAAGAAGGCAGGGGTCGCCTGCCGCTCGGAAAACAGCGAGGCAGAGTGCTTCCAGGGCATAAGGGAACTCCTCAGCTACCTGCCCTCCAGCAACCGGGAAAGACCGCCCCGGGTCGACTGGGGGGATGACCCGGAGCGCACCGATAAACAGCTATTTGATATTGTTCCGGCGAGCCCGAGCAAGCCGTACGATATGCATAAAGTAATTGAAGGCGTGTTTGACCGGAGGGCGGAGGGCAAGCAGAACTACTTTGAGCTTTTCCCGATGTTTGCCACCAACATAATCACCTGTTTCTCCAGGCTGAACGGCTGGTCAGTGGGCATAATAGCCAACCAGCCCTGGTCAAAGGCAGGGACCCTGGATATAGATGCCTGTGATAAGGCATCCAGGTTCATAAGGTTCTGTGATGCCTTTAATATCCCCGTTGTCAACCTGGTAGATGTGCCGGGATACATGCCGGGAGCGGAACAGGAGTGGGGCGGGATAATCAGGCACGGTGCCAAGATGCTCTATGCCTATTCAGAGGCAACCGTACCCAAATTAACCGTCACCATCAGAAAGGCATACGGCGGTTCATACCTGGGAATGTGCAGCAAGGACCTGGGGGCTGACAGCGTGTTCTGCTGGCCCAGCACCGAGCTGGCGGTGATGGGTGCCGAAGGGGCAGCCCCGATAATCTTCCGGAAAGAGCTGGAGGCAGCCGACGACCCGGAGAAGCTACTACAGGAAAAAATAAGGGAATACCGGGAAGAATTTGCCAACCCGTACAAAGCCGCCGAGCATCTACATGTCGACGATGTGATTGACCCGGCGGAGACAAGGCCGAGGTTGATAGCCGCCCTGGAACTGGCGATGGGCAAGATGGAGGATAGACCCGCCAAGAAGCACGGCATTATACCCACCTGATTGGCCGGAGCCACAAATGCAAAGGAAGGCAGAACTTGCTTTACGTATTACACGGACAAGACAATTTCTCCCTCAGTCAGTGGCTGGCAGAGCTTAAAAGAAATCTGGGTGACCAGGCAATGCTAGCCACCAATACCACTACCCTGGACGGCCAGCAGGTGACCGCAGACGAACTGAGAAACGTGTGTGAGTCAGCACCGTTTCTGGCGGAAAGAAGGCTGGTGATTGTCAGAGGTCTGCTGGAGCGATTCCAACCGAGACGTCAAACCAACCGCCGCAGGAAAGCCAGCAGAGCCACCGAGCAGCCGGATGGGTACCACGCGCTGGGTGAATACATGATGAAGATACCGGAGAGCACCGTACTGGTGCTGGTGGACGGTGATATTAAAAACAGTAACCCCCTGTATAAAATGCTTTCGGGCAAGGCAAAGGTCAAGTCATTTCCCCTCCTGAAGACTGCCGAGCTGCGGCAGTGGGTCGAAAAGCGGGTAGCCGGGGAAGACGGCAGCATATCAACCCAGGCGGTAGCGCTGCTGCTCAGACTGGTGGGGAATAATCTGTGGACTATGGCTAGCGAAATTGATAAGCTGCTGCTCTTTGCTGCCAGCCGCCGTGTTGAGGAAGAGGATGTTCAGGCAGTGGTAAGCTACACCCAGCAGGATAGTGTTTTCACCATGGTTGATGCCATCATAGGATTCAAAGCCCGGCTGGCTGAAAGGCTTCTCCAGCAGTTGCTGCAAAGGGGGGCTTCACCAGCCTACCTGCTGGCAATGCTATCACGGCAGATTCGACTGATAGTAAGAGCCAAAGAGCTAAACAGCCAGGGTGAGTCTGAAACAGAGATTCGTAACAGGCTGGGCCTAACCTCAGAGTATGCGGTGCGTAAGACAGTGGAGCAGGCCAGTCAGTACCCCCGGCTGCGGCTCAAGCGGGTATACCACCAGCTATTGGAGGCAGACCTCTCAATCAAGACCGGGAAATACGATGGTGAGCTAGCCCTGAACATCCTGATTGCAGAGCTGTGCCAGCGGGGCAGGATATAGGTATTCATGTCAGGCTTAGAAGAGCAAGACAGAAACATAAAGGAAACCAGGCAGACTCTAAAAAGGTTTGGGCGGAAAAGAGGAAACCTTATCCCCATTTTACAGAAGGTCCAGGGCAGGCTTGGCTACCTGCCCCGGGAAGCCATGATAGAGATTGCCAGGTTTCTCAACATACCTGATATTGATGTCTACGGTGTGGTCACCTTCTACAATCAGTTCCGGCTTAACCCTCCCGGAAGACACTCTATAAGGGTATGTCTGGGCACAGCCTGCCACATGAAGGGTGGCTATATTACCCTGGATGCCTGGAAGAGACGGCTGGGTATTGCGCAGGGCGAGACCACCCCCGACCGTGAATTTGACCTGGATACCGTTGCCTGCGTCGGCTGCTGCACCATGGCACCGGTAACCGTGGTTGATAACAAGCCTGAGGGCAAGGTGGAGCCGACCAAGGTAGACGGGATACTGCTGGCATTCGAGCTTGAGAGAGAAAAGAAGAACAAGAAGAAGTCGTGAAAATATCTGAAATACCGGCTATAGACCTTAATTTCCAGGAGATAAAGAAGCGGGCTGAGACACACTGGCGGGAAGTGTTTGACAGTGGCAGGCCGGTGATTGTAGTAGGTGCGGCTACCTGTGGCCGGGCGGCGGGGGCACTGGAAGTAATACAGGCACTAAGAGACGAGCTTAAAAGGCAGAACCTGGACTGCCCGGTGATTGAGGTCGGCTGCATGGGGCACTGCTATGCCGAGCCTCTAGTAATCATAAGTAAGCCCGGCTACCCACCGATATGCTACGGGCATGTCAACCCGGTAATAGCCGAGAGGCTGGTCAAGGAATTTATCCTCGGAGACGACCCCTGCTTGGAGTTTGTCCTCGGTGCCCTGGAAGAGAACGACCTTATTCCCAGCTTCTCCGATTTCCCCCGCGCCAGGTATGAGAACAAAATAATTCTCAATAGGTGCGGGCACATTGACCCTACCGATATAGACCACTATATTGCCCGCGGGGGCTATTCGGCACTGGTGAAGGCACTCCAGACGCCGCCGGATGACATCATAGCCGAGGTCAAAAAATCGGGTCTGAGGGGCAGGGGCGGCGCCGGCTTTCCTACCGGAGACAAGTGGGAGATATGCCGCAACACCACCGGCAGGCCCAAGTACATCATATGCAACGGCGATGAGGGTGACCCCGGTGCCTTTATGGACCGGACAATCCTGGAGAGTGACCCTCACTCGGTAATAGAGGGGATAATTATTGCCGGTTACGCCATCGGTGCCAGATACGGATATATCTACGTTCGCGCCGAGTATCCCCTGGCAGTTGAGCGTGCCGGGATTGCTCTCCGCCAGGCAAGGAAGCGGGGCCTTCTGGGCAGGCGTATCCTGGGGGGCGACTTCAGCTTTGATATCAGGTTGTTCCAGGGCTCGGGGGCTTTTGTCTGCGGCGAGGAGACCGCCCTCATTACCTCACTGGAGGGGAGAGCCGGAATGCCCCGCTACCGCCCTCCCTACCCGGCAACCAGCGGCCTGAACGGGAAGCCAACCGTCATCAACAATGTGAAGACCCTGGCCTCTGTACCTCACATAATAGAGAAAGGGGCGGAGTGGTTTGCCGGCATTGGCACCGGGGAAAGCAAGGGGACGGCCGTCTTCGCTCTGGCCGGCAAGATAGTCAATACCGGGCTGGTGGAGGTGCCGATGGGCACTACCCTGCGCCAGGTAATCTTTGATGTAGGCAGCGGCATCCCCGGTGGTAAGCAGTTCAAGGCGGTCCAGATTGGGGGGCCGTCTGGAGGCTGCCTGCCCGAATCCGCCCTGGACCTGCCGATTGACTTTGACTCGTTGAAGGGTGCCGGCGCCATGATGGGCTCAGGGGGAATGGTAGTCCTTGATGAGGACGACTGTATGGTGGAGATAGCCCGCTACTTCCTGGAGTTCACCCAGAGGGAGTCCTGCGGCAAGTGCACCTTCTGCCGCCTGGGAACGAAACAGATGCTGGAAATCCTGAATGACATTACCAGAGGGCAGGGTAAAATTGAAGACATCAATATGCTGGAGACACTGGCGGAGGATATCAAGGCCGGCTCACTGTGCCAGCTGGGACAGACGGCACCCAACCCGGTGCTGACCACCCTGCGTTACTTCAGAGACGAATACGAGGCCCACATCCTGGAGGGGCGCTGCCCGGCACTGATGTGCCAGGAGCTCATCGCCTATTACATTATTCCGGAGAAGTGCGAGCGTACCTGCGATGCCTGCGTCGGCACCTGTACGGTGGAGGCAATATCCAGCCACAAGAGAAAAAGGTACAAGATTGTCGACCAGGAAAAGTGCGTCAAGTGCGGCACGTGCCTTGAAGCCTGCCCGCCGCAGTATAACGCCATAATTAAGGTATCACCCCCCAGCGAAGTGCCAGACTGATGAAAAGTATCTCTTTAACGATTGATGGTAAAAGAATAAAAGCCCGCCAGGGAGAGAGCCTCCTCTGGGTTGCACTGGACAACGGCATCTATATCCCCAACCTGTGTGCCATCAGGGAAAATCCGGAACCATTTGCTGCCTGCCGCCTGTGCTTTGTTGAGGTGGAGGGGAGGGAGCGACCGGTGACTGCCTGTACCGAGACAGTAACTGAGGGTATGGTGGTCAACACCAGGGGAGAAAAAGCCCTGAGACTGGTACGGAGTGGCTTTGAGCTGCTCATGGCCTCACACCATCTGGACTGTGCCCACTGCCCCAGGAGCGGCTCCTGCGAGCTTCAAAAGATAGCTAAACACATCGGTGCGAAGCTTAAACCAAAGCATCTCAGGGTGCTTGAGCGGAATTTGCCGATAGATGATAGCCACCCTGAATTCATCTATGACCCCAACAAGTGTGTCCTCTGTGGAAGGTGTGTGTGGGTATGCCATCAGCGCCTCGGAGTGGGTATCTTCGGCTTTGCTCACCGCGGCTTTGAAAGGGTGGTCACCACCTTTGGCGATGAGCCAATTGCCGCCTCAATATGCGAGAACTGTACTGAGTGCATCAGCGTCTGTCCTACCGGCGCCCTGGTGTTTAAAGACGGGAAAAGCCAATCTGTTAAAGAACAATAAGAAAACGGGTACCTTCATCTCACAGATACCCGTTTTCTCTCACTCATGCTTAGCAACCGCGATATTTGCCCTAACCCTTGCCTATTCTGAACATCTTTGTCCCACAAACGGGACATACCCCCTGAGTTGCCGGCTTTCCATTCTTCATGGTTATGGACCTAGGATCTTTCATCTCCCTCTTGGCACGACACTTTACGCAGTACGCTTGCATTCAGCCTCCCTCCTTTTTTAGCTATGTTAAGTATGCATGATAAACCATTTATGCCCGCAATGTCAATAGTATTTGACATATTTGTGCTTGAATTTTGCCATATTGCGGGTAATAATACCGTGAAACGTGAGTTCTACGGTAGGGTAGATGCCTGAACCCCTCAGTTGAGGTTCCGCATAAAGGGGTTGCGTTTCGGTTCGCCCCGGGTGCGCCAGAAGGCGATTGCTTTATCAACAGACGTTAACAGCTTCTCTTTATCCCCGGGGAGCCTGCCATCAACGCCCATCATAAAGTAGTTGGGTGCAAAATCGCTGGTTACCAGCTCAGAGGTTACCTCTAAATCCTCGATGAACCGCCGAATCTCCACCAGGACCCCTTCAATTGACTGGAGGTGATATTCGCCCCGTTCAGCCTTCTCGTACATTGGCGTCCCCGGGATGGGGTGGAATGTCCTCAGCCTGATGAAGCGGGGGTCTATTTCATTCAAGACGCGGGCACTATTCCGGGCGTGCTGCTGCCACCTCTCTCTTCCCCCCAGGCCCGGCATAATGTACTCCGAGACCTCAAAACCGGCCTCAACAGCCTTCCTACCAGCCTGTGCCATCTGGTCGGCGGTTGCCCCCTTCTGGACATAGGCCAGGAGTTCGTCATCACCCGTCTCCAGACCGATGTGCAGCCGGGAAAGCCCGGCCTCCCTCAGCCTCCTCAATTCCTCAGGCGTTTTGCGGAAGACCGTTTTACCCCGGGCATAGGTACAGACCCTCTCCAGGGTCGGGAACGTTTCACCGAGAAACTCCAGTATCTCAACCAGCGGGTCTGTTTTCATTATCATACTATCCGAGTCCTGCAGAAAGGCACTCTTCACACCGTCGTCCTGCACCCAGAGGATACCGTTGAGCCGGGCGATAACACCAGCACCCAGTCCGGCCTGCTCTGCCTGCGACTGGATGCTGTCCACCAGAGCCCTGGCAGCCAGGATGTCCACCTTCACCTCATCTACGGGTCTTAACTGGAACCTGTCCCCCTTAAAGGAGGAGCAGAACTCACAGCGGTTCCAGGGACAGTTGATGGTTGCCCTTATCAGCAGGGAATAAGCCTCAGAGGGAGGCCTAATCGGTCCGATTGAAGACTGCGTACTCATTATGGATTACATTGCTCCTGAGCCTATGATACATCAAGCGGCAGAAGCGGGCAACCGTTAACAGCCAGGAGATAAAACCAGAGAGACGCATTTGACGCAGACAGGTATCTCAGCCTATAATTAATCATAAATTATTACATCCAGACAGACCGTCACCCGGCAGGGCCAGAGCTGCACGGAAGTAACTATTCCCCCAGGCAGATTGCACATACGGAGTAAGTGTAATGCAGATAAATGTATCCCGGCTCCTCAAGGAACCCATGGGGTCGACCCGAAGCTACAAGGTGGACGAGACTGCTGACGTTGCCGGCAGTGACAGCCGGGTGCAGGGCGAGGTCAGGCTCACCCGTACTGACCGGGGCATCCTGGTTCAGGGCAGACTGGACACCGAGGTCCAGCTCACCTGCAGCCGCTGCCTGGGCCTGTTTGTTTATCCACTCACCCTGGATATTGAAGAGGAGTACTGCCCCACCACGGATATATCCAGCGGGGCACCGCTACCCTTGCCTGATGAGTCGGGCTGTTTTACAATTGATAAGCACCATATTATTGATTTGATAGAGGCGATACGTCAGTATATGCTGCTGGCTACCCCGATGAAACCGCTCTGCGGAGAGGGCTGTGCCGGGTTATGCCCCGTTTGCGGGCACAATCTTAACCAGGGGCCGTGTAACTGTCCGCCTCAGGTAACAGACCCCCACTGGGCCAAGCTGAGTATACTAGCCTCAGCCAATAATGATGTACCGGCAGATGGTCACCAGGAAAGAGAGTAGATTATGGCATTACCGAAGAGAAAGACCGCCAAGGCACACAAGAACAAAAGGCGCAGTCACCTCGGGATTTCCGTTCCGGCACTGGTCTACTGTCCTCAATGCCACAGTCCCAAGCTGCCTCACCACGTCTGTCCTACCTGCGGCAGCTATAATGGCAGAGAGGTTATCGAGATTAAGACCCCGAAGAGGAAGGCCAGCTAGGGAAGGCTAAACCATGCTGAAGACGGCTATCTGCGACCTCTTTGGCATCAGGCATCCGGTTATTCAGGGAGGAATGGCCCACCTGGGTACGGTTGAGCTTGTCTCGGCAGTCTCCAATGCCGGCGCACTGGGCATCATTGGTGCCGGTCACTACGAACCAGACTGGGTAAGGCAGCAGATACGCCTGACCAGGAAGCAGACAAGACAGCCATTCGGGGTAAACATCCAGCTGGCGTCACCCTTTGCCAGGGAGGTTATCGAGATGGTCCTCGAAGAAAAGGTTGCGATAGTTGCTACCGGTGCCGGTAATCCGGTGCCCTATATCCCCAGATTCAAACAGGCGGGGATGCTGGTGATGCCGGTTGTGGCCAGTGTAGACCTGGCCAGACGACTGGAGGAAGCCGGTGCTGACGCCATTGTGGCTGAGGGTACAGAATCTGCCGGGCACATAGGAGATACAACGACAATGGCTCTGGTGCCACAGGTGGTGGACAGCGTCCGGATTCCAGTAGTGGCTGCTGGCGGTATTGCCGATGGCAGGGGGCTGGTAGCTGCCCTGGCTCTGGGTGCTCAGGGTGCCCAGATTGGCACCCGCTTCGCCTGCAGCCAGGAGAGTGTTGCTCACCCGAGGTACAAGCAAAAAATCCTGGAGGCAGATGACCGCTCCACGGTGGTTAGCGGACAGGCTACGGGGTTCCCGCTACGCAGCCTGAAGAACAGCCTGACCGAGCAATATATTGAGCTGGAGAAGGCAGGCGTTACCAGGGAGGAACTGGAAATGTTCGGCAGAGGAAGAATGTATCTAGGCCTGATTGATGGTGATATTGATGACGGCTCGCTACTATCAGGACAGATTGCCGGGCTGATAAAGGAAATCAAGCCGGTGAGGGTAATAATAGAAGAGATTATCAATGAGGCAGAGACAATACTTGCTGGCCTCAATAATCTGCGGACAGGGGCTAGTGATGGTTGAGCAGGTGAAGGTAGCCTATATCTTTCCCGGCCAGGGTTCTCAGCATGCAGGAATGGGGCGTGACCTCTATGATAACTTCAGTTCAGCCAGGGCTGTCTTTGAGCAGGCTGATGAGGCGGTGGGATTCCCCCTCTCCCGCCTGTGCTTTGAGGGACCAGAGGATGAACTCCGGCAGACCATCAACGCCCAGCCGGCGCTGGTAGCAACCAGCTTCGCCTGCCTGAAAGCCGCCGAGGAAGAATCCGGCGGCAGGAGACTAATACCCCCCGCCTTCGTGGCCGGTCACAGCCTGGGCGAGTACACTGCCCTGGCAGCCGCCAATGTGCTTGACCTTGCTGACGCGGTCTATCTTGCCCGGGAGAGGGGACGCCTGATGTATGAGGCCGGGATAAAACAGCCCGGGGGCATGGCGGCAATAATCGGGCTTGATGAACCCTCACTGGCTGAGGTGTGCCGGGAAACCGATACCAGAATCGCCAACATTAACTGCCCGGGGCAACTGGTAATCAGCGGAGCCATCGACAACACGGCCAGAGCCACAGAACTGGCCAGGGCCAGGGGAGCATCCCGTACCATCCCCCTGCAGGTAAGCGGCGCCTTCCACACGCCACTGATGCAGCCAGCGGTCGATGGACTGTCCACTATAATACCAGCCCTGACCTTTCAAGAGCCGACCGTTGCCATCATAGCCAATACAACAGCCCAGCCGCTGACCACCGGTGAAGAGGTAAAGGCAGAGCTCCTCAGGCAGTTGTGCAACAGCGTTCAGTGGCAGCGCTCCATTGAGTACATGATAGATAACGGTGTGTCCCGGTTTATTGAGATAGGGCCGGGCAAGGTGCTTACCGGCCTTGTCAGGCGGATAAACAGGGATGTTGAGACCCTGAATATAGGTGATATGGAGGCTGTCAATAGCTTATAGGTGACCTACCCCCCTAGCCCCCTTCCCTGACAGGGGAAGGGGTGTAGATAGGAGAGGGGGCTTTGCCCCCTCTCCAAAACCTCTTCTCCCTTGAAGGCTGCCTATCAGGGGAAGTTTGAAGGGGCTTCGCCCCTTCAAAACCCGTACTTCCCCCTCTCCTTTGAAGGAGAGGGGGACTGAGGGGGTGAGGTAGATAAGGAATCAACTCGGAGAGTGAGATATGGACCTTTCTGACAGAGTGGCAATAGTCACCGGGAGCGGCCAGGGTATAGGACGGGCAATCGCCCTCAAACTGGCCGAGGTTGGGGCTACTGTGGTGGTTAACGACATCGGTGATGCCTCTCCCGCTGAGGAAGTGGCCGGGGAAATCAGGAAGATGAAGCGGGAGAGCACGGCAATTCTGGCTGATGTAAGCCTGCCTTCAGATGCTGCCCGACTGGTGGAAACCACCGTGGACAGCTATGGTAAGGTTGATATTCTGGTAAATAATGCCGGTATTACCCGGGACCAGCTCATGCTGAGAATGTCAGACGAGGACTGGGACAGGGTACTAACGGTCAACCTGAAGAGTGTTTTTCTGTGTACCAGGGCAGTGTTGAGGCACATGGTAAGACAGCGATGGGGAAGGATTATCAGTATTGCCAGTATCGTTGGATTAATCGGGAACCCAGGCCAGGCCAACTACGCTTCGGCTAAAGCCGGCATCATTGGCTTTACCCGGACGATTGCCAAGGAGGTGGCATCGCGGGGTATCACGGCTAACGCGGTGGCTCCCGGCTTTATAGACACCCCGATGACGCAGCAGCTTCCCGAGGAACGGAAGCAGGAGCTTGCCAGCCGGATTCTCCTGGGCTACCTGGGGACTCCGCGTGACGTGGCGGAAGCGGTCGCCTTTCTGGCTTCCGAAGAGGCAAGGTACATCACCGGGCAGGTTCTGACCGTGGACGGGGGGATAACGCTGGGTAAGCTGTAGGCATTAAGGGAGGTACATATGCCGGGAGCGCGGCGAAGGGCAAGAATACTTGCCTTTCAGGCACTATACGAAATTGACTCTACCGGGCACGAAGTGGAACAGACCCTGGACAACCTTCTGGCTGATGGAGGTCTGTCTGAGGAGAATGCCAGCTTCACCCGTGAACTGGTAAATGGTGTCATCCGGAACAGAGAGAAGATTGACCAGCATATCAAACGCCTCGCTCCCGCCTGGCCCATAGAGCAGATATCAGCGGTGGACAAGAACATCATGAGACTTGCAATATTCGAGATTTTGCTTGATAATAGAGTACCAACCAAGGTAGCCATAAATGAAGCGGTTGAGCTAGCCAAAACATTTGGCAGCGATAATTCTTCAAGGTTTGTTAACGGGGTTCTAGGAGCGGTTAGCACCCTCGTCAGCAAATAAGAAATTCTGAAAAGGAGGCAGAAAGTGGCAACCATCTTCGAGCGGGTGAAAAAGATAGTCGTTGACCAACTAGGTGCCGATGATAGTGATGTGGTACCTACGGCTAGCTTTATTGATGATTTAGGCGCCGATTCTCTGGACCTGGTAGAACTGGTGATGTCTTTGGAAGAGGAGTTCAGTGACTCATCGCGGAAAATCGATATACCGGATGAGGACGCCGAGAAGATATTAACTGTTAAAAACGCCGTTGACTATATTACGGACCTGGGAATCAAAGACTAACAGGCCAGGTAAGCTGAGTTGATTAGAGCGGTATTCTTTGACTGGTTTAATACCCTGGCTCACTACGAACCTCCACGGGAGGAGCTGGAGAGCCAGGCTCT
>CAZEBT010000016.1:0-2655 GCA_964510485.1 uncultured Dehalococcoidales bacterium
GCCCGCTTACCCATGCCGGAGTAGTCCTCAATCAGGTCACTATCAAGCTTGTTTGAGATGGCAATAATCGCAGCAAAGGCTCCCAGGTTGGCAAAGGCATAGCTGAGCAGGAAGAAGAGGACGGCACTCCGCCCCAGTATGTCTACGGCTGGAGAAACCCCCATGGTAGCCAGTCCCACCATAAGGTAGCCTGCCTGGGCGATACTGGAGTAACCGAGCATGCGCTTGATGTTGGTCTGCGGGAGGGCGGTAACATTACCCAGGAACATACCGATTGTAGCCAGCACGGCAAATACTATCCCCCAGTCAAGGCTCAACCAGTCAGGAAGCCCGAAAGCGGAGGAGAAGACCCGAAGGACAATGGCAAAGCCGGCTGCCTTACTGCCCACCGAGAGATAGGCGACTATCGGTGTCGGCGCCCCCTCATAGACATCCGGCACCCACATGTGGAAGGGGACGGCGGCAATCTTAAAGCCGAAGCCAGCAATCAGCAGCACTATGCCCAGAATGAGCGCCGGACTGGTTGTCGCCGTTTCCAGGGTCATCCCCTGGATAGCCGTAGCAATCTCACCCAGTTGTGTCGTACCGGTAAAGCCAAACACCAGCGCCATGCCGTAGAGCAGCACCGCCGAGGATACGGCACCCAGCAGCATGTACTTAAGCGAGGCTTCCGTTGATTTGGCATCCTTCAGGAATCCAGCCAGAACGTACAGGGATATGCTGGCAAGCTCCACGGCGATGTAAATGGCAATCAGGTTGGCAGTAGCCGCCATCAACATCATACCCAGCGTTGATAGCAGCACCAGGGCGTGGTATTCTCCATGGAAGCTGGCAAACTTAGATACATAGTCCACCGAGGAAAGAATCACCAGGCCGGCAATCCCCAGGAAAAGCAGCTTGAAGAAGAGGGCGAAGTTATCTGCCACCAGCATATTATTGAAGATAGCCTGGGGATAATCTCCCCAGAAGACGGTGAACATAGCGAATCCGGCGGATACTACCAGGCCAATTATGCTGATTAGCGTCAGCAGCCACTTTCGCTGGGTAAAGAGGTCAAGCAGGATGACCACTACCGCAGTAGCGACCAGGCTCAGTTCCGGTGCAAACAGTTCAAGATTCAAAAACCTGCTCCTTCAAACCAGCCGTCTTCTCTATAAATAACCTCATATCAGAGGTGCAATGCCCAGCTTGATAACATCGGTCAGGATTGCCGGGTAGATGCCGACCAGCATAATCAGGGCCACGAAGGCAAACATGTACACCTTCTCCAGGGCATCGGCATCCTTGACACCGTTGTATTGCTCCAGTACCGGACCGTAGAATGTCCGCTGTATCATCCACAGGATATAGCCGGCTGCCAGGACTACCCCCAGCAGTGCCAGGATGGTGCAGACCTGAATGCCGCTGACAACCGTGCTGGAAAAGCTGCCGATAAAGGTAACAAACTCAGCGGCGAAGCCGCTGGTCGTCGGCAGTCCCAGAGAACCCAGCCCGGCTATTGAGAAGATAATGGCGATGACCGGCATCTGTCGCGCCAGCCCGCCGAGCTTTCTCAGGTCGCGCTCCTCCACGTTGTGCATTGTCAGGCCTGCCATGGCAAACAGGAGCCCGGTGAGCAGACCGTGGCTGACCATCTGAAGGCTGGCTCCAACCATGCTGACCTCACCGAGGGCAAAGATACCGAGCAGTACGTAACCCATGTGGCTGACGCTGCTGTAAGCAATCAGCCTCTTCAGGTCGGTCTGCCTTAATGTTAGCGCGGCTCCGTAGAGTATACTGACCACCGCCAGTATCACCAGTATCAGGGCGTACTGCTTGGCAACCTCGGGGAAGATACTCACGCACACGCGAATCATGCCGTAGCCGCCCATCTTGATTAGCGCCCCGGCCAGCATCACGCTCCCCGCAGTCGGGGCATCGGTATGGGCGTCAGGAAGCCAGGTATGCAGCGGCACGACGGGCAGCTTTACGGCAAAGCCGGTCAGCAGAAGGAAGAAAATAGGTGCCGCCGGCATAATAGACTGTACCATAGCCAGTTTACCCTGGGCTATATCCACCATACTCAGACTGCCGGTAGTGAAGGAGAGGCTGAGGATACCAGCCAGCATCAGAGCACTGCCGAACAGGGTGTAGACCACGTACTTCGTTGCCGAGTATTCTTTCCTGCCGGTTCCCCAGATGGAGATTAAAAAGTACATGGGGATAACCTCTATCTCCCAGAAGATGAAGAACAGCAGCAGGTCAAGGGAGCAGAACACGCCCAGGATGCTTGTTTCCAGAAGCAGCAGCCAGGCAAAGTACTCACGGACCCTCAGGTTAATCTTCCACGAGATGAGTACCACCATTAAACCCAGAAAGGTGGTCAGCACTACCAGTGGCAGGCTAAGGCCGTCAACACCCAGGTGGAAGTTGGCATTAATCGCCGGAATCCAGGAGAGCTTCTCCTGGAACTGAAACAACCCGGCTGCCCCGGCTGATTTATCAAAATTGATAAACATGGCTACCGCCAGCACCAGAGGGATAGCGGTGAAAACAGCGGCAATACGCCTCATCACGCCATCTGAGAGGCGTGGTACAAAGGCAATCAGAATCGCCCCTACTACCGGCAGAAAGACTATGCTCGTCAGATAAAATGAGTCCAACTACGCTCGCTCC
>CAZEBT010000016.1:2755-18682 GCA_964510485.1 uncultured Dehalococcoidales bacterium
ATACAGACAGACAACAATGGCTATTACCCCTATCCCGATGAACAGCCCGTAGAGTTGTAGCTGACCTGTCTGCACCTTCCTGGTGGCTCTACCTCCAGCCATTGCCCCGCTGGCTATCCCGTTTACCACACCGTCCACACCCCTGGTGTCAACCTTCTGCAAGCCATTAAAGAGGCCACCGATTAGGGCATTTCTCACTATCACGTTCTCATATAGCTCATCAAGCCAGTACTTCCGCAGGAACAGCGTGTATAGCAGGCTGAACTTGCTGCCGATGCGCTCCGCCGATAGCCACTTGGCGCTGTAGATTGCGTAGGCAAGAAGAATGCCCCCGCCGGCCAGTATCAGTGATAGCCAGGGCAGCGGCGAAGTAAAAATCCCGAAAAAGCCTTCAATAAAGCCCTTGGTCTCACCGTGCCCCATAAGGGCACCGAACTCCCCGGTAACATTCCAGAAGCCGGAAATAACGGCCAGAACTGCCAGAATTACCAGGGGTATAACCATCACCCTTGACGATTCGTGGGGGTGGCCATGGGCCTCGGGGTCACCGCCGCGGTACTCCCCACCGAAGGTCATGAATATCACGCGGAACATGTAGAAGGCGGTCATGAACACGGTTATCATTGCCAGGACAAACAGAACCGGCTGGTTATGCAGGGACTCAATCAGTATTTCATCCTTGCTCCAGAACCCGGAGAGTGGCCAGATGCCAGCCAGGCTCAGTGAGCCGATGAGGAAGGTGGCATACGTCCACGGCATAACCCTGCGCAGGCCCCCCATCAGGCGCATATCAAATGTTCCGGTGGCATGGTTTACACTGCCGGCGCCGAGAAACAGCAGCGCCTTGAAGAAGGCGTGGTTAAACAGGTGGAATATGCCAACTGCCACTCCGCCGGCTCCCAGCCCCAGCATCATGTAGCCGAGCTGGCTGATGGTAGAGTAGGCAAGCACCCGCTTGATATCGGTCATCACCAGCCCCATAGAGGCGGCAAAGATAGCCGTGAAACCGCCAATAGCAGCTACCAGGGCCACTGCCTCCGTGGAATGCTCAAATAGCGGATAGGTACGGGCTACCAGGAAGACGCCGGCGGCTACCATCGTGGCGGCATGTATCAGGGCGCTGACCGGTGTCGGGCCCTCCATGGCATCGGGTAGCCATACATGGAGAGGGAACTGGGCAGACTTGCCCATGGCACCGGAGAAGATGCCAACTGCCGCCCAGGTTATTACTGAAGCACCCAAGAAGCTCATCACAGCAAGCTCAGGAGCTTTGTCAATGAGGGTGGCGATGTCGAAGGTGCCAGCCTTTGAATAAAGCAGCAGTATTGCGGCCAGGAATCCGAAGTCGCCGAAGCGGGTAACAATAAACGCCTTCTTGGCGGCGTCGGCTGCCGCCGGGCGGTGAAACCAGAAGCCAATCAGCAGGTAAGAGCACAGCCCGACCATCTCCCAGAATACGAACACCAGAAGCAGGCTGTCCGCCATAACCACGCCTATCATTGAGGCGGTAAACAGCGCCATCCAGGCGAAGTAGCGGTGATAACCGGGGTCACCCTCCATGTAGCCCTGCGAATAAATCTGTACCATCAGGCTGACCACGGTAACCACAATCAGCATTACCGCCGTCAGTGAGTCCATTATCAACCCAAGGCTGATGGTAAAGCCGCTGCCCAATGCCAGCCAGGTAATATCGGGTAGTTCCAGCTGGTGATGGGGGGCGGCCATTACCTCGGTCAGTGCCCAGATAGACAGGATGAGCGAGCCGGCAATGGCGGTGATGGTGATATAACCGGCAACCCTCGACTCCCTGGGTACGAAGGGCCTGATGAAGAGCGCGTTTATCGCGAAGGCAATAACCGGCAGCAGGAAAATGAACCAGATTGCTTGATTCGGCATTACAGCTTCCTCAGTACCTCTTCTATAACATGCTCTCTATCTTCAGGCACCAGTACACGATAGGTGGCTGATTCCTGGCCTACCGGCAGCCCCGATAGCGGCATAATCCGGGTAGGTATTCCCTCACCCTCAAAGAGTTCCTTCCACATCTCAGCCGTCATCAGGCTTTGTGCCTTTTTGACTTCCTTCCACATTCAAGCAGTCTCCCTCAGAGCAGTTCCATTCTCACTCAGTACCAATCAATTCAGCCACTTATCTACCTCACCCCCTGTGTCCCCCTCTCCTTCAAAGGAGAGGGGGAAGATGATGTTTGAAGGGGCTTTGCCCCTTCAAACTACCCCCTTAATAAATCACCATTTCGTCAGGTTAATTTCAGTGGGGTCAATAGTACCACGCCCCCGGTAAATGGCTATTATTATGGCAACGCCAACGGCTGCCTCGGCTGCCGCCACTACCATGATGAAGATTGCGAAGACCTGCCCCGTCAGCAATAACGGCGTAATAAATCGTGAGAAGGCGACCATGGCGATATTTACCGCGTTGAGCATAATTTCAATAGACAGCATAATAGCGATTGCGTTACGCTTGGCCAGAGCCCCGTACAGCCCGATAGCGAACAGTACCGCCGAAAGTATAACGTAATGCTCTAAACCTACCGACATCTTATCTACTTCTCCCTGACCAGAACGATAGCCCCCAGAATAGCCGCCAGCAGCAGGACGGCAGCAATCTCAACCGACAGGATAAAGCCGTCCTCACCGAACAGCTTGCCCGCCAGAGCCTGGGTAGTGGGTGCCAGCGGTGCTACTGTGGATACCTGCCAGGTGGTGCTGAACAGGGCATAAGCCACTGCCCCGAGAAACAGGGCAGCCACAATGAAAGCAGGTATCCGAAACTTATTGGTAAGGCTACCACGCTGCACCTCGCGGGTGAGCATGATACCCAGAATAATCAGTATTGATATAGCACCGACGTAGACCAGAATCTGTACCGCCGCCAGGAAGTCGGCACTGAGGGTAATATAGATACCAGCGACAGTCAAAAAGCACAGTATCAGGGCAAGGGCCGCCCGGAAAATATCACGCAGTGTTACCACTGCCAAGGCAGCCAGTACCCCCACTACCGCCAGTATCCAGAAAGCAATATCCAGTCCCATTATTCTTCTTCTACCGTTGTAACCCCGAAAACGAGCATTGTTTGCTCGGGTAACTGCTCAGCAATCTCAGGATGGAAGTAGGCGCTGGGCTGCTTCTTGCCTGCTTCCAGCATCATATCCTCCTTGGTCTGCACCAGGTCTCCGCGCCGGTACCGTCCCAGCTCAAAGGCGTAGCCCAGGAACAATGCCTCGTAGGGGCAGGCCTCGACGCACAATCCACAGAATATGCAGTATCCGGTGTCCACCTCATAGTTGAGGACTTCATACTTGTTGTCCACCGGGTTAACCTCGGTGGTAATGCGAATGGCACCCTCGTGGCAGGCTTTGGCACAGGTGCCGCAGCCGGTGCACTTTTCCTTGCTCCAGACAAGCTCATTACCCCTGTTCCGGCGCGAGGGATTCAGCCTCTTCTCGGGATACTGTGTGGTTACCCGACGCCGGAGCAGGTTCCGCATGGTCACCATCATGCCCTTGGCTATACCTTTTCCGTACCGTTCAAACTTCAATTCTGCCCCATCCTAACTTGGATAATCTGGACCCCAGCAATATCAGAATTCCGGCTACGGCGAAATTGACCGGTATCATTACCCACAGCAGGTTCTCCGGCAGGGATAGCACCATTATCGCCGTGATAATCAAATTTATCAGGGCCACGGGGAAGAGGAACTTCCAGGCCAGCGCCATCAGCTGGTCTATCCTGATACGCGGCAGGGTAGCCCGGGTCCAGACCATGATGAAGAACACCAGGAATATTTTGATTATGAGCCAGAGCCACGGCGGCAGGACCGGTCCTCGCCAGCCACTGAGGAAGAGCACACTGATTATAGTAGCCATGACCACCGCCTCGCCGTACTCACCCAGATAGTACATGGCGAACTTCATACCGGAGTACTCGGTATGGAAACCAGCCACCAGCTCGGAGTCAGCCTCCATGAGGTCAAATGGGCTGCGGTTAATTTCGGCACAGCCGCAGATAAAAACGAGGAGGAAGCCGAGGGGTTGCAGCAGGATGAAGGGAATATTCTGCTCCTGTATAATCCCGTTCAGGGAGAGCGTACCGGCTATCAGTACCACACCGGCGATTGCCATTACCATAGGAATCTCATAGCTGACCACGGCGGCGACAGCACGCATGGCACCGAGGAGTGAATACTTACTGTTGGAACCCCAGCCAGCCATAAATACTCCCACTGTTGATATTGAGCTAATCGCCACCACGAAGAGAATGCCGATATTGAGGTCAGCCAGTAGCGCCCCGTTCTGGAAGGGCACCACCGCAAAAATCATTATTACTGGAGCGAAAACAACCAGTGGTGCCAGCCAGAAGACCAGCCTGTCAGCATTGACCGGCGTAATACCCTCTTTGAGCAAGACCTTAATGGCATCAGCGATTGCCTGGAGTAATCCGAAGGGGCCTGTCCTGTTAGGGCCGACCCGCGCGGCAAAGAACGCTATGCCCCGGCGCTCTATGTAGATGACACCAATTATCATAACTAATACAAAGACAATAATGACAACGGTGAATACCAGCCAGTGCCACCAGAACCCGCCCGGCCAGTCAGGGGCTATGGCCTGGAGGTGGTTCAGAGCATTAACCCCGGCATCAGTTATCGACACTATCTGTCAACCTCGCCCATGGTAATATCCATACTGCCGAATATGGTTATCAGGTCCTGTATCTTCCAGCCGACCATCATCTCACGGAGCGCGGTAAGGTTCATCAAGCTCGGCGCCCGGATGTGGCAGCGGTAGGGTGCTATAGAATTGTCGGATACCAGATAAAAGCCCAGCTCCCCCTTGGGGGCCTCAACGCGGGCATAGGCTTCTCCCAGCGGCGGGTGGAACAGGTGCGGTACGTCGCCCTTCACCGGCCCCGGTGGTACCTGTTCCACTGCCTGATTGAGGATGCGCAGGCTCTGCTTCATCTCCTCCACCCTTACCCGGTAGCGGTCGTAGCAGTCACCAGCCGTACCGGTGGGGATATCAAATTCAAAGCGGTCATAGATAGAGTAGGGGTCTGCCCTGCGCAGGTCCCATTTAACCCCGCTAGCCCGGAGCACCGGCCCGCTGGCAGAAATATCTACTGCCATTTCCCTGGGCAGAATGCCAACGCCCTTGGTACGGGCGAGAAATATCTCGTTCTCCCTGAGAAGCCACTCATATTCATCAATCCAGCCGGGCATCTGGTTGAGGAACTCACGCAGGGCGGGCAGAAATTCCTCCGGGATGTCCTGGCTGACGCCACCGACACGCATGTAGTTGTAGAGCAAGCGCTGCCCGCAGACCATATCAAACAGGTCTACAATCCTCTCTCTCTCGCGGAACATATAGAGGAAGGGGGTGAAGTAGGCCCCGCAGTCATTCAGGAATGAGCCAACGCCTACCAGATGACTGGCGATGCGCTGTAGCTCTGCCATGATAACCCGCAGGTATTCGACGCGCTCGGGGACAGTAACCCCGGCCAGCTTCTCCACAGCCAAGACATAGCCCAGGTTATTGCTCATTGAAGCCATATAGTCCAGCCGGTCGGTCAGCGGAATCACCTGGGTATAGGTGCGCTCCTCAGCCAGCTTCTCAACCCCGCGGTGCAGATAGCCAAAAACGGGCTCTACATTGAGGATGACCTCGCCGTCAAGGGTTACCCTCATCCGGAACACCCCGTGAGTGCTGGGGTGCACCGGGCCCATATTGACAACAAACGGCTGGGTTCTTATTGCCATTACAGAAAGTCCTTCCTCAACGGGTGCCCCGGAAACTCCGGCCAGAGGACAATGCGCTTCATATTGGGGTGTCCATCAAAACGTATCCCCATGAGGTCGTAGACCTCACGTTCCTGATAATCAGCACCCCGCCACAGACCTACCACCGAGGGTAACGAGGGGTTGTCCCGACCGTAGCACCTGGTCTTCAGCATAATGCTGTGGTTATGCTCTATCGAGGTCAGCAGGTAGACTACCTCAAAGTACTGGTAATAATCAACAGCGGTAATATAGGTGGGGTAATCAAAATCAAGCCCGGGGGTCTCTTTCAGAAAAGTCGCTACGCCCAGTAAGGACTGGCTATCAATCAGAACAGCCGTATCACTGGCTTCAATAACCGCCTTGGGCAACTGTTCTGTTATCTGCTGGGCAACCTCCCGGGCTGAGAGAGCAATCGTCATCTTTATTCCTTAATTACTCTGCAGTAGTTGTTAAATCCTTTCCAGCTCGTTCTCATTGAAGGCCATGTTGTAGCCGGTCTTATCCGCCTTCATAATGACATAGCCTTCGGGGTCTTCTTTTATCTCAACAATCTCACCTTCCCAGTGAGCCACCTCATAACCACCGGACCAGCCTGGCCTGTCCAGAACCCTGGCCCTATCACCAACACTGAACCTGCCCGTCTCCATCCCCTCTTTCCCTGTTCTGGATTCTATTTATCCTGCTGTATAATACTTCTTCGGTCAGCTATCTTATTCTGCAGCAGCCTTATGCCATGAAGCAGGGCTTCGGGGCGTGGTGGACAACCGGGTACGTAGACATCAACTGGAACGATACGGTTATATCCCGGGACCACGTTATAGGATGAGCGGAAAATACCGCCGCTGATGCCGCATGCCCCCATGGCGATTACCCATTTCGGCTCGGGCATCTGGTTGTAGACCCGTCTTACATTGGGCGCCATCTTCCAGGTCAGCGTGCCGGCGGTAATCAGCAGGTCCGCCTGACGGGGTGAAGCACGCAGGATTTCCATGCCAAAACGTCCCAGGTCAAAGCGGGGACCCATGGCACTGATAAACTCAAATGCGCAGCAGGCCGGGAAGCAGATTACCGGCCAGAGGGAGTTGCGCCGCCCCCAGTTAATCAATACATCCACCGTGGTCAGCAGGATGTTCTGCTTCAGTTCCTCAACCAGCCAGTCATCGGGGTCAGGAATCGGCTCCTGACTGCTGGCTTTTACCTCTTCAATAACCCCACCCTCAACAAGGTCAAGCTCTGCATCGGAATAGATATATTCCCTGTCTCTACCTACTTCCATTCCAGAACCTTCTTCCTCCAGGCGTAGATGTAGCCAACAAGAACAATGGCGATAAGGATGAGCACTCCGCCGAGACCGAAATACCCCAGCTCCTTGAGGGCAACAGCCCACGGGTACAGGAAAACCAGCAGTACGTCCAGTGCCAGGAAAATGATGGCATAGAAGTAATAGCGGAAATTGAATTGCACCCATGCCGTGCCGATGGTCTCCATGCCACACTCAAAGGTGGCATTCTTAACGGGATTGGGGTTATGGGGGACAATTCTGAGAAATCTGAAAACTACAGGAAGGATAATTAGCAGTGCACTGAAGAGGATAGCGACGATTATGAATAGGGCAACATACCCGTAGTTAACCAGCAACTGTTATCCCTCCCGCAATCGGCGAACATCAGTATAGCACACCTAATTTAACAAAAGCAAGAGGGTTTTTCAAGTATAACCCGTACTAATGCCGGTAACAAGGTATTAAATGGGGTAAAGCAGGGTAGCTGCGTTCTCTGGGATGACAATTTTTGGTGACAGTTGGCTACTCAGGAGCCAGATAGAATAACTCTTCAAGCCTGCGTTCGGGAAAGGCTTCTAGAGCGCCGACAATAAATTTCTGACTGATAGGGCGCTTGCCTTCACGCACCCGATATATCTGGCTCCCCGATATGCCCATCGCCTGTGCCATCTCAGACAGGTTCCGGTAGTCCCCGTTAACCAGCTCAAAGACCCTGGTCTTTAATATCATGCCGCACCCCTGAGTGCCTTATGTCTATATTATAGTCATAAATTTGCCATTTGTCAATACCGTCGGCTGGCTCCTCCTCCGGTAACCGCTCCGGATAATAGACTGGTATATATCTGTGACGGCACTTGATAAATTGGTGGAGTCGGGGTATAGTGTGGGGAGATTTTTTAAACTATCTATAAAAAACTGGCGGTTAAGCCCTGTAACGGAGACCAAGAGCAGGATGGTGATAATGAGCCCGGCTGAAAAATTGCCGAAGGAATTTTTAGACTCCGTGGTTGAAGCTGGAGTTCTGCCGGTATTGAACAGGGTGAACAGCATTATTACTGGCCAGGGGGCTCAGGCATATCTTGTCGGTGGATTCCTGCGGGATATACTTCTGGACAGAGATACGGTTGACATTGATATTGCTGTAGCCCCAGACGCGCTGGCTATTGCTTCCAGGGTGGCTGATGCCCTTAATGGCAGGTATGTCCTGCTGGACAAGGATAACAGGACAGGAAGGGTGGTTCTGGTCGGCGAGAAGGAGCCTTCAACCAGATATCAGCGGGAGCTTGACTTCACCACGTTCGAGGGAAGCATTGAGCAGGACCTGGCAAGGCGGGACTTCACCATAAACGCCATGGCGCTCAACCTGAACCAGCTAACCGGGGGCCATCGGGAACCCGAGCTTATAGACCCCTATAACGGCTGGAGTGCTCTTGAGCAGGGGGTTATTCGGAGTGTCGCTGAGACTGCCTTTGCATCAGACCCGGCGCGCCTGCTGCGGGCGGTGCGTCTGGCTGCTGAGCTTGGCTTTATCATTGATGAGAAGACCGAAGCCCAGATTAAGCGCTACTCTCCCCTTCTGGCCGGTGTAGCCGGTGAGAGAGTGAGGGAGGAGCTACTCCGGCTTCTGGCTGTCCCTGGCAGCGGGCAATTCCTGCCCTACCTTGATAGATTGGGCTTGCTGACAGCCATAGTGCCGGAACTGGCTCAGACAAAGGGGGTTGAACAGCCAAAGGAGCACTGCTGGAACGTCTTTGAGCACTCACTCAAGACTGTAACCGCTGTTGAATTCGTACTCAGACAGGGAGACTGGGAGCATGGCGGCGAGGGTGTTCTGGCGGCGGTGCCGTGGTCGGAAGCACTGGAGAAGCACCTTGCCCTTGAGGTAAGCAGTGGCAGCACCAGGGGGGTGCTCCTTAAACTGGCGGCACTGCTTCACGATATTGCCAAACCTCAGACCAGGGCTATTGATGATAGCGGACGCATGCGTTTTCTGGGGCACGGTAAGGAGGGCGCTGCTGTAACCGGCGGTATCCTGGAGAGGCTAAGGTTCAGCAGCAGGGAGACCAGACTGGTGGAGACCCTGGTCAGGCATCACCTCAGGCCGATGCAGATGAGTCAGGGCGAGCTGCCCACCCGCCGCGCTATCTACCGCTACTTTCGTGATACCGCCGAAGCCGGCATTGATATACTCTTCCTCAACCTGGCTGACCATCTGGCTACCAGGGGCCCACAACTGAGCCTGCCCAACTGGCGGGAGCATACTCAGATGGTGGAGTACGTACTCTCCAAATATTTTGAGAAGGAGAGCCTGCCTTTGCCGGTCAGGTTGATTAACGGCCATGACCTGCTCAATATATTCGGTATGAGCCCGGGGCCTGAAGTCGGAAATATCCTGGAGATAGTGCGGGAGGCGCAGGCATCAGGGGAGCTGACAACGAGGCAGGAAGCCCTGGTGTACATCCGTGAATACCTGCTGAACAAAGGAAAAGAGAAAGAGATAAATGGCTAGAAGAAGGACCTGGATTCTGCTGACAATAATAGTGATTTTTGCCCTTGCCCTGTGGGTGCTGTTACCTATTGAGGGAGAGAGGTTCGGGCGGAAGGGCATACAGTACGGGCTTGACCTTCAGGGCGGTGTTCGCCTGGTCTATCAGGCTGATTTGTCTCAGGTAGCGCCGGGTGATGTGGCTGAGGTCATGGACGGCGTGATAGACGTTGTTGCCAACCGGATAAACCCCCTCGGCGTAACCGAGCCTAATATTGAGAAACGGGGTAGAGACCAGATAGTGGTTGAACTACCCAAGCTCAGTGTTACCGATGCTCAGAAGGAGCGCATCGGGCGCACGGCACTGCTTGAGTTCCGTGAACTTAAGGAGGTCCCCGTTGAAGGCGGCGAAGAAGGTGAGCTAGAAGAGCAGTGGGTACCGGCTACCGCCCTGCTTAATGGGCAGGAGAGGGTGCTGACCAGCAGCTACTTCCGGGAAAACACCTATGTCGCCCGGGATAACATGGGCGGAATTGAGCTGAGGTTTGAGTGGACGGAGGAGGGTGGTAAGCTGTCGGAGCAAATCACCGAACGGCTGATAGGTAAGCGAATGGGCATCTTCGAGGGTGATGTACCCCTGCTCGGGGACGATGGCAGACCAATTGCCCCCACCGTTCAGGCGGTAATCAAAGAGAGCGGGCGGATTACAGGGCTGAGCTTTAACGAAGCCAGCGAGCTATCCAAGCAACTGAATGCCGGCCGACTGCCCGTACCGCTGGAGAGCATTGGCGAGATAAATATAGACCCCACACTGGGGGAGGACTTCGTTGATTTAAGCGTCAAGGCAGGAGTAATTGCCATACTACTGGTAATGATATTCATGATAGCTTACTACCGTCTGTCCGGGTTCCTTGCCAGCCTGGCACTGGTATTCTACGTGGTACTGGTACTGGCACTGTTCAAGCTGATACCGGTAACCCTTACCCTGGCCGGTATCGGTGGTTTTGTCCTGTCCATAGGTATGGCTGTTGATGCCAATGTGCTTATCTTCGAGCGGATGAAGGAGGAGTTCAGGACAGGGCAAACACTGGGTGCTGCCGTTGAGGCCGGGTTTAATCGTGCCTGGACGGCCATCAGGGATAGTAATATCACCACCTTTATTGTCTGTATCATACTCATCCTGGTGGGGAACAGTATTGCCTTTGGCGGGTCGGTAAAGGGCTTCGGTCTGACCCTGCTCATCGGCGTCGTGGTGAGCATGCTAACCGCTATCGTGGTTACCCGTACCTTCCTGCGCCTGTTCGTTGGTACGGGCCTGGCGAGGCGGTCGTCACTCTTTAGTCCATATTCAGGAAGGAAATGATGTTTAATATTGTCGGCAAGAGGTTATGGTTCTTTCTTATCTCAGGCGTGCTCATCGTCATCAGTGTGGTTGCACTGGGGGTCTTTGGTCTTGAGCCTGGGATAGATTTCGCCAGCGGCTCAATAACGACGTTGAATTTTGAGCAGGAGGTAAGCCAGGGTGAGCTGGAGCAAGAGCTGGCCAGTCTGGGCTATACCAGCGAGGTTGAAACCAACCCGCACGGCGATTTTGTCATCCGTACCGTCCGGTTAACCACCGCAGAGAAAGCAGAGTTCAAGCAAGACCTGACCGAAAAGTTCGGCGCTGTCAATGAAAAGGGGTTCGAGAATGTAGACCCGGTTATAGCCAGTGAAACGGCGCGTGTTGCCGCTATTGCCGTAGCCGTAGCTGCCGTTGGGGTACTTCTATATGTTACCTGGGCGTTCCACAGGATGCCCAGGCCCTTCCACTATGGCACCTGTGCCATAATCGCCCTGGTGCATGATTTGCTGGTGGTGCTGGGGGTTTTCTCCATCCTGGGGGCCATATTAGGCTGGGAAATCAACCTGATGTTTATCACCGGCGTACTGGCCGTTATTGGCTACAGCGTCAACAATACGGTGGTCGTGTTTGACAGGATACGCGAGAATCTGCGCACCGGGATAAGCGCTAATTTTGAGGTTGTTGTCAATAACAGCCTCGTTGAGACCTTGAGCCGCTCCTTAAATACCAGCCTGACCACGCTGGTTGTTGTGGTAGCCCTGATTCTCTTCGTTGGAACGTCAATTCAGAACTTCTCGGTGACCCTGCTGGTTGGTATCATTGCCGGTACCTATAGCTCCCTCTGTATTGCCCCTCTGCTGCTGGTGGTCTGGGAGAAGGGTGGCTGGGGCGGATTGATGCCTGGTCGGTCCCCTGCCCGCAGTTAGAGACAAGGGGGATGATATCCGATGTCTTCTACCAAAAGTGGCGCCGCTAGACTGTCGATTATCGTCGTAGTCGGGCTGATTGCTCTCAAGATAGCAGTGGCCGTCGTGACCGGGAGCATCAGCATATCTGCCCAGGCAATGGATAGCTTCCTGGACTTGTTTGCTGTGGGCATCACCTTCTTTGCTGTCCGTGTGGCGGTAATACCGGCTGATGATAAACACCCCTTCGGGCATGGAAAGGTAGAGGCCGTTGCCGCCGGGATACAGGCGGTGCTGATTGCCGGCGCCGCCGGCTTCATAATCTATTCAGCAGTCCGCCGGATAATAGAGGGCACTGTAATAGAGTTGACCGAAGCCGGGATGGGTGTGATGGTGGTCTCCATCATAGCCAGCATCCTTCTGTCCCGTCACTTAATCAGGGTATCGCGGGCTACAACCTCGGTAGCACTGAAGGCATCGGCTCGTAATATTGCTGCCGATGTCTATTCTGCTGCGGGAGTACTCGTAGCGCTGGTGGTTATACGCTTTACTGGACTGAGTATCATTGACCCCATTATTGCCATTGCAGTGGCCCTGTACATCCTGAAAACGGGCTATGACGTAGCCAGAGAATCTATTTCTGAACTGGTGGACGTCAGGCTGCCCAGAGAAGAGGAGGAAACAATCGTTGCCTGCATTAGTGAGCACCTTGGAGAGCTGGCTGGCTTTCATAAGGTACGCACTCGTAAGGCAGGGAACCAGCGCTTCGTTGACTTTCACCTTGTAATACCCAGGAATACCAGCCTGGAAGAAGCACACCAGATGTGCGACCACCTGGAAGAGGATATAGAGAGCAGATTGCCGAATTCCAGTGTAACCATTCATGTTGAGCCCTGTGACATGGATTGCAATGATTGCATCGTAATCTCGTGCAGCCTGCGCAGGGTGTGAGACCTTAGGCTGATGCCCTGCGGGAGTGCCCTACACCACCAGCAGGATACCGGATACCAGAAACCAGCCCCCGAACCCGACAAGGAGCAGACTGCAGGCGATGAATATCCATTCCTGGACCCTCCTTCCCCAGAGCGTCTGGGTCTTATAGACCAGGACTGAAACAAAGGAAAGCCACGCCAGGTCGCAGAGCCAGTGCGCAAGCATAAACCCGACCAGTCCAGCAGTACCAAAACCGTGGAACTTCATGACCAGCATACTGCCGATAGTCGCCCACCACACCCAGAAAAACGGGTTGACCACGCTGGTAATAATGCCAGCGGTAAAGGCGTTATAGGGTAAATCCCTGCCCTGATGGACTATCTCTATCCGGGCACGAAACATGCCGATACCCAGCCAGATAATCATGCCGCCGCCCAATATGCTGAGTACCAGCTGTACGATTGTATTCTGAAAGAACTGACCGAAGCCATAGTACATCAGCAGTATCAGCGGGATTTCTACTACTGCGTGCCCCAGGGCTACATAGGTTCCTGCCCACGGGGACTTATAGCTCTTGGCGATGGTCACGGCAAAAACAATACCGGGCTGCATCACCCCGGATAATGAGATTACGACCACGCTTAGCAGAATTGGCAGCACCGCAGAACCTCTCTTCTAGTTCTAGATTGTAGCACAACCGTATATAGACGTCTCCAGATTGTTACCGCACTCATACCTTTTCAAAGCCAGTCCAGCCTCCCACGTAGGTATCTGGTCATTATAAGACAGGTTACTATAAAAGGAGTGAAAGAGAGGCGAAGCCTCTCTTAATAGTAGATTCCCCCTTCCCCTTAGTAATTCGTAAGGGGAAGGGGGATAAAGGGGGATGGGGTTACCAATAAAAACTAAGAGTTAAAGGCGTGGGATAAACAATAACCTCCGGCGGCTGCTTGAGTTCGCCCCTCTGATAAACTATACTTCTTGAGAGAAGTCTTGAGGCAGCAAGACAAGGGGGTAGCGGAGATGTCCCTGGATTTGGCCAAGGTTATCTCACAGGTCGGTTATATGGTCGCCCGGCTGAAGTCAGGCCGGCAGGAGAGACAGGAGCGCCGGCACCGTGCCCTGGATACCCTCCATAGACAGGCTGACCAGCTTGAACACCTGACCAGGAAGATTGAAGCCAGTAAGACCACCTGGCTGGTAGCCGGGCTGGTAGAGGGGCTTGACCGGCACTACGGGGTACCGCCGCTCCCACCGGAGTTCACCGTCATGGCTACCGACGGCTCTCATATTGATGTTGACCGCCATCGCTCAACAAGGTGCTACCTGATAAATATCGGCTCGGTCATTCTCAGCTACGGCAGCAGCCCCGGTGCCGTGCTTGATAATCAACCTCACCTCTATGTGGAGGAAGAAGACCTGGTTATTGCGCCGCCCGGGGTCAAGGGCCGTGAGCAACCGGTAGAGGGCAACCTCCTGGGTATCAAGCGTGGCGTGGATGAGTGCCGCCGGCTGGCTGAACTGGCTGCGGAACTACCGCCGGGTAGCTCCGGTCTGGCACTGCTTGATGGCTCACTCATTCTCTGGGGACTGGAGGCTTACCCCGAATTTGTTACCGAAGCTATGCTGGACAGCGGCTTCCTGAGCTACCTTGAAGGCATCAGGAGGCTCAACGAGGACAGGAGGCTTGCCCTTGCCAGCTACATCAGCTATCCCCGCAGCACCGATGTAGTTAACGCCCTGCGGGTGGCACTCTGCCCGCATGAAATCGTTGACACTGACCGCCACTGCCTGTCCTGCGAAACCAGGGAGTGTGATGCCGTTGCCGGCGTTCGCGACCGCGAGCTTTTTGCCGACCTGCTGGGTCGTGGGGAGAGGTCGGCACTGTTTATCAGTCGTTCGTCTATAGTTGAGAAACGCTATGGAGCACACCGGGTCTATTTCTTCTATATCAGGGTCGGTGATGAAATAGCCAGGGTCGAGATTCCCCGCTGGGTAGCAACCGATGAGACCCTGCTCAATCTGGCTCATACCCTGGTTTTCGACCAGTGCCAGCGCGGCGATGAATACCCGGTGGTATTGAGCGAAGCCCACGAGAAGGCAGTGATAACCGGGGCAGACCGGGAAGGCTTCTGGCAGCTGGTAGAGTCCTCCCTGGTGGACGAGCACCTGCCCACACCCGGCTCAGCCAAGAGTAAGAGTAAAAGGATGAGATGGGTTTAAATACTATTGACCTCACGTTGATTTGCTTCTCCCTCTAAATATTATATAGCCCGGTCTGTCTATCTTATATATATAATTTGACCGCCAGACAGCGTAGTTATAGAATACCCGAAAGATAACTGGAACCGGCAGGAGCGCACGGAGTGTGTCAACTCCTGTGTCAAGGAGGTGAGTGTGGTGTCATCGGAAATCATTGAAGGGCTGAAGACCTGCGAGCTGTTCGACATATTGAGCGAAACGGAGATGCAGGTATTGACTACCTCGATATCCGGTGCCTGGGAGATGGCAACATACCAGGCAGGCGACCATATATTTGACCAGGGTGAGCTTAGCTCCAGACTCTATGTAATTGTCAGCGGTCAGGTTCTCTTGCAGAGGTCGGTAAACATGGGCGACAAGAAAGCGGGCTGGCCACTGGGCCTGCTGGGTAAGGGCAGAGCTATGGGCTGGTCAGCTTTGCTATACGGACCGCGTTATGCCACTGCCTCGGCTATCTGCCAGAAGCCGAGCCAGACAGTATCCATAGAGGGTGCCAGCCTGAGGGCGGTGCTGGAGAAAGAGCCGGGGATAGGCTTCAGGGTAATGGACCGCCTTGCCTCCATGCTCGGCGAAAGGCTCAGGGCAGCCTATAACACGATGGAGGCGCATTTATAGGGGGAGGGTAAAATGAAACGGATATTATTACCAATTCTAGTTATTGGAATTCTTTTGTTGAGTGCTTGTGTTGCTCCATCTGCAACACCGCCAGAAGAGCCATCAGCACCACAAGTTACTGAAGAACCGATTACTGAAGAAGCAGCGCCAGAACCAGAAACCCCACCCTTAGAAACACAAATTGAACAGCTTCCATATTCTTGGACTGAGGGTATTATGTTCTACACTATAGAGGTCGCTGAAGGAGAAGGCTATTGGGGAGCAGATGAATGGGATTTTTATGAGGTTCGCTTGGGTTATAAAAATA
>CAZEBT010000017.1:0-12847 GCA_964510485.1 uncultured Dehalococcoidales bacterium
ACCTGTGACACCCTGATTAAAAGTCAGGTGCTCTACCAACTGAGCTAACGGCCCCCGTATACAAAGCCAACGTACTGCCTCTTTTATGCTTGCATTATATCCTCTCCAGCCTGCACCGGTCAACCTCGTATGCAGAATACTCATCAAGAACAGCGGGTTCAGGCTAACCCACCTAACGTGATACAATATACCTGATACCTGTAAAATCGGACAATCAATAGGGTAGTTGCTGTGGATTATAAAAGCCTGGAAATGCTGGAGTTCTACCGGATAAGGGAGATACTCTCTGGTTTCACGTCATTTGCGCTCAGCCGCGAACTGGCTCTCAATCTCCAGCCCCTGTCGGATTATGAGCAGGTCTCCCTGCTCTTGAGACAGTCGGCTGAGGCACGCAATCTCCTCTGCCTCGAACCTGAGTTCTCCATTGGAGAGGTTACTGATATTCAACAAGCAGCCAGGATGGCAACCCGCGGTAAGCTCCTTACACCACAAGCCCTAGTAGAAATTGAACGCACTCTGGCCTCTGTCCGTAAGCTGCGCCAGAGCCTGATAAAGCTGCCCGACGAACTCCCCCTGATGTGTAATATCGCCAGCGGCATAGTTGAACTTCACCAGCTTGAAAAGGACATACGTAGCTGCCTGATGCCAACCGGCGAACTGCTGGACTCAGCCTCACCCCGGCTGGCAACGCTGAGGCAGCAACTAAAGCAAGCACGCCAGCACCTACTGGACCGCCTGGAAAACCTGGTAAAGTCGCCGAGGGGGCAAAGAATAGTCCAGGAACCAATTATTACCGAGCGGGAAGGGAGATACGTCATCCCGGTCAGGGTTGAAGCCAGAAGAGAGATAAAGGGCATTGTCCATGATGTCTCCAATACCGGGGCTACCGTATTTGTTGAACCCTGGAGCACCATAGAGCTGGGGAACAAGCTTCGAGAGCTCACCATAGAAGAGGAGCGAGAAATAGAGAGGATTTTAAGAGACCTTAGCGCCCAAGTAGGCACATACGCACCCGAAATCTCCAGCAACATAGCCCTGACCGCTGAGATTGACCTGGCACTGGCCAAGGCAAGGTACGCCAGAAATGCCAACGCTACCGAACCCGCCCTTGTTGCCCCGGCTGAAAATGCCAGAGGAACAAACGGGCAGACCGCAATCCTCAGACTTGCTGAGGCCAGACACCCCCTGCTCGGGGATAAGGCAGTACCGATGTCTGTAGAGATAGGACGGGACTTCTCTGCCCTGGTTATTACCGGACCCAATACTGGTGGCAAAACGGTAGCTCTCAAAACAATTGGCCTGCTCAGCCTGATGACGCAGGCAGGCATACCAATCCCCGCCTCAGCAGAAAGCTGTCTCCCGGTATTTGATGGCGTATTCGCCGATATCGGTGACGAACAGAGTATTGAGCAGACGCTTTCCACCTTTAGCTGGCACATGGGCAACATCATTCGCATCATCAAGAGCGCTACCCGCATGAGCCTGGTACTTCTCGACGAGCTCGGGACAAGCACCGACCCCGCCGAAGGTTCCGCGCTGGCCCGTTCCATTCTCCTTCGTTTCTTATCGATGTCAACAATGACGGTAGCCACCACGCACTACAGCGACCTCAAGGCATTCGCCCACGTAACCCCGGGGCTACAGAATGCCTCGCTTGACTTTGACGCCGTCACGCTAACGCCAACCTATCACCTGACAGTTGGTGTCCCCGGCGGCAGCAACGCCCTGGCTACTGCTTCCCGCCTGGGCATGGACCCCCATATTGTTACTCGCGCCAGAGAGATGCTATCCAAGGGCACTCAGGAACTGGAGTCCCTGCTCGGCGATTTGATGAGCGAAAGAAACAGGATTCGAGCTCTCCATAGAGACCTGGAAATAGAAAGACGCCAGGCGGAACAGCGTAAGACCGAGCTGGAGAAGGAGCTTCAGCAATTGAAAGCCAGAGAACGAACCATTATTCAGGAATCCAGGGACAGGGTGGTCCGTGAAGCTGCTGCGCTACAGAAAGAAATCCGCCAAGCAGCATCAAAGCTTCGGAAGGAAAAGACGAAGGAGATAATCGAGCAGACCAGAAAGGCACTGGCTGAGGCACAGAGACAGCTCCACAGTGAAGCCTGGCAGGCAGAAACAGACAGTAAAACAGCCGGTGCCCACGATATTACTATCACTGCCGGCGATACAGTGTGGCTGAAGGAAGCACATGTGCCGGCAACCGTTCTCTCAGTATCCGAGGAGACCCGGCAGGTTGAGGTTCAGGCTGGAGCCACCAGGATTACCCTCAGCCTCGACGGCGTAGAGAAGACGGTGCCGTCCTCCGTCCGGAGCACACCAGTGCCCATCCCTCCAACCAGTACGCCGCGGGCACAGGCAGTCTCACCTGAGCTCCACCTGCGAGGCAAACGGGCCGATGAGGTGGAATGGGCACTGGACAGCTACCTCGACACCGCCTACCTGGCCGGCTTGAACGAGGTGCGCATCGTTCACGGCTCCGGCACCGGCGTCCTGCGTAGCATTGTCCGGGAATTACTGACCTCCCACCCCCTGGTCAAGTCCTTCCGCCCCGGCGGGAGAGGAGAAGGCGGTGACGGGGTAACCATTGCCCGGCTGGAGCCAGGCGATACCGCCCGCTAACCGCATATCTATAAGGACACCCCTATAATGCTGGTATCCAGATACCTCCGCTTGAGCAGATTGAAGATGCTTGGCCTCCTCGATGAACTGGAAGAGGCCGGCGGTGAAGCCGTGTCGCTATATGTGCCGCCCGGACTGCCCCGGCAGGACACAGAGAGCCTGGTTGAAAGGGTCAAGGCTGCGCAATCCGTTGCCCCGGACATAGTCGCGCGTGCCGCCCACTCACAGACAGGCGCTGCCCTTCTATGGGGCTTATCGCGAAGACTCCTGATATCACCACCATTTCCGGTAACGGAGAGGTTTACCGCTCCGGGCTATGATGTTGAGCCGCTGCGCTCCCAGCTCAAAGGGCAATTCGGCATTGCCATGGTTCTGGTACGACTCGGTGCCTATGCCATCGGCTTCTACCAGGGTGAAAAGCCGGTCACCAGCAAGACCGGAACCGGGCTCGTCCACGCACGACACAAAAAGGGCGGCTCCTCACAGCGGCGCTTTGAGCGGCACCGGGAAAGACAGGCAGACTTCTTTCTGGAGCGCGTCTGCAGCCACGCGCAGCAGCAGATCGAGCCTCATTCACCATCACTGGACTACCTGGTCTATGGAGGCGCGTGGACCACGATAGACCTGCTCCGGAAACAATGCGCCTTCCTGCATCAGTTCGATAACCGCACTCTGCCACCGCTGCTCAACATACCCAGACCCCGCAGGTCGGTACTCGAAGCGGCAATAGGTGACGTCTGGTCGAGCAACGTGACGGAATGGTATGAAAGCGAACCTGCCCTTAGCCCTCGCTAGCCGCCTCTTCCCGCAGACGGCGCTCCTCACCGCACTCCAGCCCGCCGATTTTACACGGCTCAAACAGGTCTACTGGCATATCCACCCCTTTTACTACCTGATTACAACCGTCCTCGGTATCAGACCCCCTCAAAGAAGTTACGCGGTCCGTTGATACAGAGCGTATCTATTATCTCATCAGAGACACCCAGCTCTCTGAGCAGGGGGAACACCGCCTCCTTCACGTACAGAAACCCGTGCGGATTGAGCTTCAGCCTCTCCTCCTCGGTTATCATCGGGGTAGCCGCCATAACCCGTATCGCCAGCCTGTCGTGAGAAGGGCAGAGGCTGTCTGCGTATCCGGCATCAATCAGCGCCTTCATCGTCTTGGTGCGAGCCAGCGGGCTTACGTTGCGCCCCGGATAACGGTCCATGCCCAGGTAGCACCCCTGCTCCAGCAGCCAGATAAGGTACTCAACGTCGGTAGTATCGTTGGAATGGTCCATCTTTACCCTTCTCAGGTCTACCCCCTCCTCCTCCAGAATTTCAAGCTGTTGCCTGCCCACCTGTCCCGGCGAGTAGGAATGCAGCATGATAGGCACACCCGTCCTGTGATGCGCCCGGGCAACCGCCCGCAGAATCACCTGTGCCTCCGGCGTCACCCCGTCTATATCGCTGGCTGACTTCAGTATCCCCGCCCTGATATCCGTACCGGAGATTCCCTGCTCCACCTCCCGCGTAAACAGGTCCGCCAGCTGGTCGGGAGATATGCCGGCAAAGAAACGCGGTACCTCCAACCACCACCCGCTGCAGGCAATAACATTGACCCCGCTCCGGCGGGAAGCCTCAGCCAGCAGATTTACGTCCCGGCCCAGGTCAGGCGTGGTCGCATCAACGATAGTGTCCACTCCACCCGCCTTCGCCCTTTTCAGGTCATCAACCACCACATCCAGCGGGTTGTCCCCGAAAAGCTCAGGATAGTCCTGCAGCGCCCCGGCAAAACCACACATCAAGTGCTCGTGCATCAGGGTGAAGCCGAGCTCCGCCGTGTCCAGAGGTCCCAGCACTGAGTTTATTGTCGCCATCGGATTAGCACTCCTTCCAACCTATATTAGTCACTCGGCCGCTTCAACCACCCGGGAGCAGAGGCAACTGAATGAAGCCGCACTGGCAGCACCTCAGCTAAAGGTGCACAATTGAAGCCTGAGCATCTCCAGGGCTGACATCAAGTATAGCCACAGTGCCGGGGCCACGCATATAGTTAAGAAAGGTTGGACTACCCGAGCCCACGTAAAGAACACCGTTATAGCTTTGCACCTGCGCCGCGTGGCTGTGACCGTGCACGACAATATCAGGAGGAGTAGCATTAACCTCTCTCTGCTGCCAGGCAAACGTGAGCGCGAAGGGCCTTTCGTGGACGAGCAACAGTGTATGACCCTCTACCTCAAGCACATGTCTGTGCTTTACGCGCTCGTCTCTCATCGTATCTATCGGGTCATCATCACCCAGCGCCGCCAGCACCGGCGCAATAAGCTCAAGCTCATCCAGAACCGACGTGCGGTAAATATCACCGGCATGCAGGATAAGGTCAACCCCCTTAAAAACCTCGGCAACCCGGGGAGGCAGCTCTTCAGCCGCCACCGGGATGTGGGTATCTGTTATCAGCCCGATGCGCATTGGTTATATGTTACGGGTTACCCAATCTCCCTGTCAAACAACCACCCTCGCCTGCATATCTATTCTTTATTTAGGGGCACATCACCCCTGTCATTGCGAGGCTTGTCCTGAACGAAGTGAAGGAACTCGGCGAAGCAATCTCACCCCCACTATTTGAACCACCCCTCCCGACTGTGATATATTCGTTTCAACCAGAAGCAGAGGTTATCCCGAAAATGACCAAAAGCAGCCTGTCCTCAGCCTCAATTACCGGTAACCTGCCAACCCGCTTCGTCGGGCAAAGGGTCATTTACTACCCCAGCCTCACCTCAACCATGGAGATAGCCCGGCAGGAAGCCCGACAGGGCGCTGAGGAAGGAACCGTTATTATTGCCGATGAGCAGACCGCCGGCAGAGGGCGGTTAAAGCGTGCCTGGCTATCACCCAGGGGTAATATTGCCCTCTCGGTAATACTGCGCCCGCACATGGCTCACCTGCATTCACTGGTTATGCTCGCCTCCCTGGCTGTTGTCCACAGCATTGAGGCAGTCACCGGCCTCAAACCCCGGATTAAGTGGCCCAACGATGTCCTTATTGCCGGTAAAAAGGTATGCGGGATTCTTATTGAGAGCCATGTACAGCGGAAAAGGGTTGACTATGCCATTATGGGTATCGGCATAAATGTCAACCTCAGACCCGGCGACTTCCCCGACATTTCGCCCACCGCCACCAGCCTCTCCGGTGAACTGGGCAGAGATATACCGCGCCTGAGCCTGGTACGGCACCTGCTGGTCGAGATAGAAAGGCTGTACCTGGCGCTGTCAGCCGGGCAGTCTATCTACGGGGAGTGGCAGGACCGTCTGGTAACACTGGGCAAAAGGGTACGCGTTACATCAGCCGATACCACACAGGAAGGCACCGCCGAATCAGTAGCTGAGGATGGCAGCCTCCGGCTACGCCGCCCCGATGGCAGCCTGGTAAAGATACTGACCGGGGATGTTACCCTGCGCGACCAGTAACCAGACAGCCCCCTGCTTAAATGCTATGTAAAATCAGCTCTGGCTTCCAGCTATTTACTGCTTTTTTCGCCTGATTGCCCCCTATCGCCCCGGTCCATGAACATCTTGATAAGGTCTATTGGCACGGGAAAGATTAGGGTACTGTTCTTCTCGGTGGCTATCTCGGTCAGTGTTTGCAGGTAGCGAAGCTGTAGAGTAACCGGCTCCCTGGCAATAACGGCACCGGCTTCAGCCAGCCTCTCCGAGGCCTGGAACTCACCTTCGGCATGGATGATTTTAGCTCGTCTTTCTCGTTCTGCCTCGGCCTGAGCCGCCATCATTCGCCTCATTTCTTCAGCTAGCTCAACCTCCTTAATCTCTACCGTGCTCACCTTGACACCCCACGGGTCGGTATGCTCATCGATTATCTTCTGGAGCATCTGGTTCAGTCTCTCCCTCTGCGTCAGCAACTCGTCAAGCTCAGATTGCCCCAGTACATTCCGCAGCGTCGTCTGGGATATCTGTGACGTCGCCCGGACAAAGTCCAGCACCTTGACCACAGACGCCTCCGGGTCAACCACCCGGAAGTAAATCACCGCATTGACCCTGACGGTAACGTTGTCCTTGGTAATTATATCCTGGGGAGGGACATCCATTGTTATCACCCGCAGGTCTACCTTCACCATCCGGTCAATGAAAGGAATGATGAGAAAGAATCCGGGACCCTTAGCTCCAATTAGTCGTCCCAGCCGGAAAATGACCCCCCGCTCATATTCCTTCACAATCTTGATTGCCATCGAAAGAATTATGAGCACCGCCAGGACAATTATGCCGATAACAACTGCATTCATCTTTTACCTCCTTTACTGTTACTGTTTTTTAACTACATATAGCTTCAGGCTCTCAACCCTGGTTATCGTCACCTCCTCCCCAACCTTTACCCGCTGCCCTTCTGACTCCGCTGTCCAACGCTCCCCCTCAATAAAGACCGTCCCTTTAGGATTGAGCGCCTCCATAACCACCGCAGTCCTGCCCACCAACTCTTCCTTGCCGGCAGCTACCTGCCGCTGATGGGCTACTATCACCCATCTAACAGCAAAGTACAAAAAAACAACCAGACAAATCCCCAGTATGACGAACAGGACTATAAGGCCTGTCCCAATTTCAACTTGAGTTACTTGCATATATCCCCTACTTTTTCTTACTTACGTACAGTTTCAGGCTGTCTACCTTGTTTATAACCACCTCCTCCCCGGGCTCCACCGGGCCCTCTTCCGATACTGCTGTCCAGCGCTCGCCTCTATATAAGACCATTCCTTCGGGTCCCAGTACCGCCTTAACCACGGCCGTCTTCCCTACTAGCTCTTCCCAGCCGGTATATGCCTGCCTCCTATGTGCCGTAACCACCCGACTAATTATGAAGGCAAAGATACCACCAATACAAACGGCGATTGAGCCCACCAGCCACGGGTTCACCTGAAACAGCGGGCCGCCCTTGAACATGATTAACGAGCCAAGAATTAGTGCCGCTATCCCCCCGGCAGTAAACAACCCGAAGCTGGCAGTAAATACCTCAGCCACAAATAGCCCGAAAGCCAGCACAATCAGTAATATCCCGGCAATATTCACCGGCAGGTTCCCCAGCGAGTAGAAAGCCATTATCAAACAGATGCCGCCGACTACCCCGGGGAAAATAAGCCCGGGATTGGTAATCTCAACCATCAGCCCCAGCGTAGCCAGGCTCAACAGCACAAAGGCAATATTGGGGTCAGTTACAGCGAAGAGGAACTCTTCAACCCAGTTCATCTCAACACGGTGGATAGCGGCGCTCTGCATATCCAGAGTGACCACCGCCCCACCCAGCAGGGTTACCTCCCTGCCATCAAGCTCCGAAATAAGGACATCAAGGTCAGGGGCAACGATATCAATCACATTAAGCTCCAGGGCCTCCTTCTCAGTGGCAGAAACCGCCTCCCTGACTGCTTTCTCCGCCCACTCTACGTTGCGCCCCTGCGCCTCGGCGATACTTCTCATGTAAGCGGCGGCATCATTCAGTATCTTCTCCTCCATTGTTGTTGATACCTCTTGCTCTCCCTCAGGCCCTATTGACACCGGACTGGCGGCACCAATGGCAGTATTCGGCGCCATCGCCGCTATATGAGCCGCTACGGTAATGAATACCCCCGCCGAGGCAGCCCGCGCCCCCGATGGAGAGACATATACCACTACCGGGACCCGGGCATTCACGATTTCCTTGACAATATCACGCATGGCGGTATCCAGACCACCGGGGGTGTCCATCTGAATGATGCAGGCGGTAGCGTTCCGCTCTTCAGCCTCCTCGATGCCGCGGACGACGTAATCAGTCATGACCGGGTTGATTACCCCCCTGACATTAAGCACTACTACGGTAGACGAAGCCGCCTGAGCCCCAACGCTTATCAATGCGGTTGCCATTAACCCTGCTAGTAACAACAGCCGTATAACCCTCATCATATTCATACTACCATACTACCAGATTACAGCTTGATTAGATAGTTATCACATATTCATTTCAAAGGCAAACATGTATCAATATGTCATTCTGAACTCTATCTCCTCCTATGATTCCAAACTCCTTCATTCGCCATTCTACACACTTCCCCCCTGTCATTCTGAGGAGCGAAGCGACGAAGAATCTCACCCCCATCGTCATTACGAGCCAAGCGAAGCAATCTCAGCAGATGAATAAAGACAGAAACATTGAGTAGCCAGGCAAAGTAGTGTAGAATTTAGTAACTGTTCATAAAGGAACGTTCTATGAAAATCCAGAGGTGCAAGGGAACCAGAGACCTACATCCTGAAGAGATGGCAAGATTCCGTTTAATTGAGGGAGCCTTCAGAGATTGCTGCCTCAAAGCGGGCTACGATGAGGTCAGAACACCCACCCTCGAATACCTGCACCTCTTTACCTCAACCGGGACACTTACCCCCGGTATATTGAGCAAGGTCTATTCGTTCCTTGACTGGGATGGCTGGAGCGGTGAAAGAGTGGTTTTGAGGCCCGATGGCACTATCCCGGTTGCCCGGCTCTACATTGACACCATGAAAAGGAAGGAGATGGCCAAATTCTTCTACATCACCAACATCTTCATCTTTGAGGAGACGGGGAAAGAGACCAGGGAAAGGTGGCAGTGCGGGGCGGAGCTTATCGGAGCCGGCTCCACTATGGCTGACCTGGAACTGATAACACTGGCTCTAGAGGTATTAAAAAGGCTCGGCTTTGAAGGCGTAGAGCTGAGGCTATCACACGCCGGCCTGATAAGGGCTCTGCTGGTCAGGTTCGGGCTGAGCCCCGAAGAGCAGACCCGTGTATTTGACCAGATTCTGGACGGGGACACCAGGGTGCTGACCAGGCTAACGGCACGGGCACCCGAACTGGAAAAAACTCTGGCTACACTGCTTGACCTAAAAGGGCAGTCCGCTGGCTTCCTCAGAAACCTGAAGGTAATCTGCAACCAAAGCCTGCCTGAGTTCAGTAAACCCCTTGACGACTTCATCGGTATCGTTGACCTTCTTGAAGCCCTCGGCTACGGCTACCAGATTGATATCGCCTCGGGGAGGGGCTTTGAATACTATACCGGGGTTATCTTCCAGCTCCTTACCGGCAAGGAAAGAATCGGTGGCGGTGGCAGATACGATGCCCTCATCCCGTTGATGGGAGGCAGGGACATCCCCGCCTCCGGCTTCGCACTCTATCTCGACCCGCTGATGAACCTTCTAAAAACGCAGGGCAGCAGCGGAACCCTGCCCCAAAAAATCCTGGTCAGGGCCAGCTCCAGCCAGCCTGATACGATAAGGGAGTGCTTTCGCATCGCCGATTCCCTGCGCCAAGCCGGCTATGTGGCCGAGCTTGACCTGGGAGGTAAGCAACCAGCCAGTACAGGGTGGCTGCTTGACGTCCAGGATAAAGAACCCCGCTTCGCTCTGACCGACCCCGAAAAAAACAAAGGGTTCGAGGCACAGACTGCCGACGAGGTACTGAGATTATTGTAGCCGCTCACCCCCCCCCGTCATTCTGAGGGTAAACCTACACAAACCTGCTTCTCAAGGAATCGCTGGAGTGAGGACTCAGCAGTCCCGGCGGGAAATCCAGTATTGTGAAAGCTCCCCTGTATCCTGTACCGTGCAGTCTAAAAGCCGCCCTGGCACATGCTGCCAGAATACTGGCAGTGAACTCCGGGTTACTGTCTAACTGACACTTGTATTCGAGGATTTGCCGGCTGCTGGTGCCGGTCAGCCCCGAGGTTAGAACAAACCCACCGTGAGGAAAAGCCACGTGCTCTGTTTCCATCTCCTCCCTGCTGATAAATATCACCTCAGTATCATACTCCGCATAGTAATTGGGCATCTCCACAATTTCCCTTGTTATCTCTTCCCGGTCGGCACCATCCTCGGCAACAATATAGACCAGTCGTTTATGCATCTCCTTCCTGGAGAAATCTGGTGTCCCGCCACTTCTAACCTGCTGGATTGCCCCCTCGATTGGTATCGTGTACTGTCTGGCATCCACAACGCCCTTTACCTTCCTGGCTGCATCAGAATGCCCCTGGCTAACCCCCCGCCCCCAGAAGGTATACCCCTTGCTTCCCGGCAGGAAAGCGTCTCCGAGTACCCGCTCCAGGGAGAAAATCCCCGGGTCCCAGCCAGCGGAGATTATGGAGGCGTGCCCGTATTCCCTGGCAATAGAGTCCATCCGCTGGAAATAACCGGGTATATCTGCATGGGTATCAAAGCTGTCAACCGTATTGAACACCCTGGCAAAGGCTGGCCCCTGCACCGGTATATCCTCTTTGGAACCACCGCAGAGAATCACCACATCTATCTGGGTATCCCCGGGTAATGAATAACTCTCGCTGTGGAATACCGGGGTATCTTCAATTTCTTTTTTTACCTGCTCGGGCCTTCTGGTGAAAACAGCCACCAATTCCATATCGGTAACTCTCTCCAGAGCACCCCTGACACCACGCCCTATGTTTCCGTACCCGGCGATGGCAACCTTTATCATTTTTGTATGCCTCCCGTTACACTTCCTGCACTCAGAATACTCATATTATGCCAGGCAGTCAACCAAGCAATGACCGTCACAATACAATGTGGCTTTATTCAGATATGCGCAATGTATTATACTATCCCTAATTGATGCTCAATAAAAACCTGAATGGGGGTGAGGTAGATAAATAATCTAAAAATAGCCCTGCCCAAGGGCCGCCTCCTGCGTGACACGGCAACACTGCTACGCAGGGCCGACTGGGGACTGGATGGGTACCGCTCCGGGATGCGTAATTACCGCCTCAGGTCGGAGAGATTTCCCGACCTCCTGGCCAAGGTCTTCCACGAAAGGGACATCCCTATTCAGGTAGCCGTGGGCAATTACGACCTCGGCATCTGCGGGCTGGACTGGGTTGAAGAACTCCGTATCAAGTACCCGAGCTCAGCCCTGGTCAAGGTAAGAAACCTGGGTTACGGGTGCGGTGACCTGTATCTGGCCACCAGCCGTTATGAACCGGTACCGGCAGTAGAAGAGCTTAAGGCAGAAGAGGGCACTATCCGCATTGCCAGTGAGTATCCCAACCTGGCCGAGTCCTTCGCCCTCAACCTGCGACTGAGGCGGTTCAGTATCTTTCCCCTGTGGGGAGCCGCCGAGGCATACCCCCCGGAAAGCGCCGATATAGCACTGCTCTCAGCCGGTGCCCCGGAGGAGCTTGCTCACTACGGGCTGGCGCCGGTAAGCAATGTCCTCAGCTTCAGCACCTTCCTGATAGCCAACAAGGGTAGCTGGCAGAGCAAAGACCTCAGCGAGGTACTGTCCTCTCTCGATAATGCACTGCCCGCTGCTGAGGAGCGCCCTTCACCCGTCAAAATATCACCACAATCAAGAGAGACTGCCGCGCCTGCCTCCAGTAAGGCTGCCGGGGATACTGTCCGTCTCGCCCTGCCCGATGGGCACCAGCAGACACCCACCGCTCAGCTATTGAATAAGGCCGGCATTCAGGTTGACGACTACCCGTCAGCCGCGGTAAATAGACGGCCGGCTACCAGCCTGGATGGCGTTACGGTTAAGGTCATCAGGCCCCAGGATATGCCCTTACAGGTAGCCAATGGTAATTTTGACCTGGCTATCACCGGCAGAGACTGGCTCAGGGAGCACCTCAATTGTTTCCCCTCCAGCCCGGTAACCGAGCTCCTCGACCTCAAATTCGGCTGGGTAAGAATTGTGGCTGTAGTAAGCAAGGAGCTACCCGTCAGCGATGTCTACAGCCTGAGACAGCTTGTCACCGAGCGGACCGTCCCCTTTCGAGTGGCCTCGGAATACGTGAATATTGCCGATAAATACGCCCGAGACAACCACCTCAGCAAGTACCGGATTGTTCCCACCTGGGGAGCCAGCGAAGCCTTCTTACCTGAGGATGCCGACCTGCTAATTGAAAATACCGCGACCGGACGTACCATAGCCCGGCACAACCTCAGGATTATCGACACCCTTTTTGAATCGACAGCCTGTCTCATTGGCACCAGGAGTAAAACGGGCAGTCCCGCCAGGCAGGAAAGGATAAAATCCATTATCAGAACCCTGCAAGCCGCAGTGGAGGGTACATAAATTGAAAACCATCGAAGGATTTCAGGCAGCAAAAGCGGCACTATCAAGGCAAGCCCCGACCTGGGAAGCACCCGGTGCCGATGAACGCGAGCGAGCGGTCAGAGAGATTATCAATGAAGTGCGCCGCAGAGGGGACGCCGCCCTCTTT
>CAZEBT010000017.1:12947-18606 GCA_964510485.1 uncultured Dehalococcoidales bacterium
AGCGGTCAGAGAGATTATCAATGAAGTGCGCCGCAGAGGGGACGCCGCCCTCTTTGACTACACGCTAAGGTTCGACAGTGTCCGGCTGGAGTCACTGGAGGTAAACAAGACGCAGATAACCAGCGCCTACCGGACGGTAGCCCCCGACCTGGTCTCGGCACTCAAACTAGCCGCCGAGCGAATACAATCCTTTCACACCAGGCAGAGGGAAACTATTCTGGGTGAGAGCACTGGACCGGGCCTGGGCTGGCTGGTACGCCCGCTGGAACGGGTCGGCGTGCACGTTCCCGGCTTCACCGCCCCCCTGCCCTCCTCACTCCTGATGACCGCCATCCCGGCCAGGGTCGCCGGAGTCAAAGACATCATCCTGGCAACACCGCCGCAATCGGACGGTGCCGTCTCGCCAGTAACACTGGTAGCCGCTGACATCGCCGGAATTGACCGTATCTTCTCTGTCGGCGGTGCCCAGGCAATTGCCGCCCTGGCCTTCGGCACCGAGTCCATTCCCAGGGTAGACAAGATTTGCGGTCCGGGTAACATCTTTGTCCTCCTCGCCAAGAAAATGCTGTACGGGGTAGTCGGTATTGACGGACTCTACGGGCCAAGCGAGGTGATAATCATCGCCGATGAAACAGCCAATCCGGAGTATTGTGCCGCCGACCTTCTGGCACAGGCGGAGCATGACCCCCTGGCCTCAGCCATCCTGATAACCACTGCACGCTCAATGGCAGACAGGGTCAACCGGGCGGTCGGGCAACAGCTGGAGGAGCTATCCCGCCAATCTATTGCCGCTGAATCTCTAGACAAGCGGGGAATGATAGCAGTTGTTGCCAGTATTGAGGAGGCCATAGAGCTGGCTAATCTCTATGCCCCGGAGCACCTCTGTCTTGTCGTAGATAACGCCGGTTCCTATATAGAGCAGGTGTCCAGTGCCGGGTGTTTATTCGTAGGTGAAAACTCGCTGGAGGTTCTGGTCGATTACGTGGCTGGACCGAGCCACGTATTACCCACCGAGGGGACCGCCCGGTTTGGCTCACCGCTGAACGTGACTGATTTTGTCAAGCTGATAAATCTGGCTATCATGGACAGGTCCGCCCTGAAAGAACTGGGGCCGGCAGCATCAACCATCGCCAGAGCCGAGGGGCTTGATGCCCACGCCAGGGCAGTAGAGAAGCGCCTTGAGGCTTCGGATTGATGGGTAGATAAAAAACCTTAATAGATTGTCCTCCGGCATAAATCAATGTTAAAATATGCCAGTACTCTACTGGTTTTATGTTAAGGCAAAGGATATGTCTGAAGACGCAGGTATGGAAAAGTTAATACGGCCCGACCTGGCTGCCTTCGGCGGCTACTCCGCAGCCACATCCCCGGAGACTCTGGCGGGGAAGGTTGAGGTGCCGCTGGAAAGCATTATCAAGCTGGACGCCAACGAAAACCCCTACGGGTGCTCCCCACGGGTAAGCCGGGCACTGGCTGCCTATCCGCACTTCAATATTTATCCCGATAACGGGCAGGAGATGCTAAGGAAGTCACTGGAGGGGTATACCGGTGTTGACGGCAGGCATATCGTAGCCGGTCACGGGAGCAACCAGCTAATCGACCTCGTTCTGCGCCTGCTTATCAGCCAGGGCGACGAGGTTATAAACTGTGTCCCTACCTTCGGTATTTACAGCTTCAGCACCGAGCTGTGCGGCGGTACTCTGGTTGAGGTGCCCCGGGGTGAAGACTTCGCCATTAATGTAAGCGCCGTCAAGGCCGCCATAACCAGTAAAACCAAGATGGTATTTCTGGCTAACCCCAACAACCCCACCGGGACGATTACCCCCCGGCAGGACATACTGGAGATACTGGACACCGGCGTACCGGTACTGGTTGACGAGGCATACTATGAATTCAGCCGGCAAACAATAGCCCCGCTGGTCGGCAAGTATGAGAACCTGTCAGTGCTGCGAAGCCTCAGCAAGTGGGCAGGGCTGGCCGGTCTGAGGGTCGGCTACGGTCTTTTCCCGGCTAAAATTGCAGACTACCTGCTGAGAATCAAGGTGCCCTACAATGTAAATGTGGCGGCTCTGGTTGCCGTAGAGGAATCACTGAAGGACATTGATTACTTAATGGACAGGGTCAGGGCGATTATCGCCGAGAGGTCCCGCCTCTTTGATGAGCTAGATAGCATAGAATGGCTGAAGCCCCTCCCCTCACAAGCCAACTTTATCCTGTGCTCGGTGCTGAACGGCAGGGCAGGTCAGCTCCACAAGAAGCTTCAGGATAAGGGCATTCTGGTCCGCTACTTTGACCAGCCGGTCTTGAAGGACTGCGTCCGCATCAGCGTCGGTAAACCAGAGCACACCGATGCCCTGATTAAAGCCCTCCGGGAAATAGGAGGGTGATTCAAGCAGTGTTATAATAGTTAACAATTTTGCACCTACCTATTGACAAATTGCTAATTTACTGTTATAATACCTAACAAACACACTGTAGAACCCTTTTGACAAACTCCGAGAGAGTGTTATAATAGTTAACAGGAGACCGAAAGTGGACCTCGTTGAAAAGGTAGTAGAAATACAAAAAAGAAGCGGATACACTGACCGGCAGATGGCAGACAAGATAGGGTGCAGCCGGTCGTACTACAATCAGATACGTACCGGGAATGTATCCATGGGCCCCCTCATCAGCCTTAAAGCAATTCAGGCTTTCCCCCTGATGGGTATCAGGTCGGCTGCTGTCAAACGCGAGACCAGAGAAACAGATATCAGCCTGGAGCTGAATATTGAAGGCAGCGGTAAACACGAGATAAATACCGGGATTAAGATGTTCGACCACCTCCTCTCGCAGGTGTCCCAGCACGGTAGATTTGACCTCAAGATTTCAGCCTCGGGAGATGACCAGCACCACCTGGCAGAGGACGTTGCCATCTGTCTGGGCAAAGCCCTCGGGGAAGCCCTCGGTGATAAGCGGGGTATTGTGCGCATGGCTGAAGCTACCGTACCGATGGACGATGCCCTGGCTGCGGTGGCGGTGGACATCAGCGGGCGGGGATATACGGTACTGGACATGACCTTTGCTGACAATGACATGTTCGGGTTCCCCACCGACCTCATCCGTCACTTCCTGGAGACGTTTGCCACTGAAGCCAGACTTAATCTTCACGCCAGGGTTGTCTACGGCATCAACGACCACCACAAGGCAGAGGCGCTGTTCAAAGCCCTGGGCAGAGCCCTGGATGCGGCTACCAGAATTGATGAGCGGGCTAGTGGTGAACTGCCCAGCACCAAGGACTTGCTGGAGGGGTAAGTATCTACCCCAGCCCTCTCCCCGTCAGCCTCTCGTAAGCCTGCCGGTATCTCTCCGTCGTGCCCTCAATAACCTCCGGGGGCAGCATCGGTGCCGGTGGCTCCTTGTTCCACCCCGAAGCAGCCAGCCAGTCGCGGACCGGCTGCTTGTCATAGCTCGGCTGCGACTGCCCGACCCTATACAGCCCGGCTTCCCAGAAGCGGCTTGAGTCCGGCGTTAACAGCTCATCAATAAGAACAAGCCTGCCGTTATCCAGCCCGAACTCCATCTTGGTATCGGCAATAATGATGCCCTTTTGCCGGGCATACTCAATGCCGTAGTTATACAGGGCCAGGCTCTTCTCTCTCATTTCCTCGGCCACGGCACCACCCACCATCTTCCTCACCTCACCCATCGTCATCGGTCGGTCGTGGCCGGTTTCCGCCTTGGTGGTCGGGGTAAACATCGGCTCGGGTAACTCCTGGCTCTCCTGCAAGCCCTTATCCAGGGGGATTCCAAAAACAGTGCCGCTCTCCCGGTACTCTGTCCAGGCTGACCCGGAAAGGTAGCCTCTGACCACACACTCAATAGGGATGCGCTCCGCCTTCCGGACAACCATAGACCGCCCGGCGAGATAGGCAGGATAGGAGAAACGGCTCTCCGCCATAAGATGGGCATCAAGAGAGCCGACATCATCAACTACCTCTACCAGGTGATTGGGGACAATGTCTCTCGTTCGCTCAAACCAGAAGGCAGAGAGCTGGTTGAGCACCCGCCCCTTGTCAGGAATACCGCAGGGCAGGACAACATCAAAGGCTGAGATTCGGTCAGTGGCGACAATAAGCAGCCGGTCACCCAGGTCATATGTGTCCCGCACCTTACCACCTATAAACAGAGGCAGCGGCAGGTCAGCATTTATCAGGACTGACATACTAAACATTCCACACCCCCCGAGCTATGGAAACAAAAAATCTAAAATCCTGTCAACGTCCTCAGCGGCAACCCGTCCGCGTATCGGGCGCCCCTCCAGGCACGATTCAAAGATCTCCCTGTTCTGGTGAATATACCCGATTACCCTGATATCCCTCCTGTCCAGGTAGTCCCTCAGCTTATCAGCCACCTCCTCCGATGTAATCTTATTGAGAACTGCCCAGACATCAGCAATCTCAATCTGAGAGGACAGCTCGCTTACCTTTTCAGCAACCTCCAGGGAGTCTATTGAAGGCTCAACGACGACCAGCACGCAGTCTATGCTCGTCTCCACCCCCCTGCCGAAATGCTCTACACCGGCTTCCAGGTCAACCACGGCTACCTCATCGGGCGCCAGACGGAGTTTCTTCAGGAAAGAACGGCTAACTATGCCCATGGGACAGGCACAGCCCTCCAGCGCCATCAGTATCTTGCCTATGTTTACCAGCCTGATGCCGTCCTTCTCAAATATGTACTCAGGCGGGATGTCAGCCAAGGGCATCTCCGCTCTGTCCCTCATCAGCTCCAGGGTCTCCTCAGTGCCTCCAGCCTTTATCTCAGCCTCTATCTCCTGGTCTATCTTCTGCTTGCCCCCCAGCAGCCCTATCAGCGGTTCCGGCGGACTATCAAAGCCCAGCATCCGGTGCAGCCCCGTATTTGATTCGTCCGAATCCACCACCAGCACCCGCCGCCCCCTGGACTGCAACCCGTCAGCCAGCAACCTGACGACAACGCTCTTCCCGCTGCCACCCTTGCCACATACCGCTATTTTCTGCAACTCTGCCCCCTCTCCGTAACTACGCCCACTTACCCTAGCATCACTACCCGCAAGTAGTTACCAGGTTTTCAAACGCCGGGGATGCCTCCGTGCTGGAGGTAGAGGTCTCAGCCTCCGCAGGGACCTGTACAGCACCTCCACCATATCATTGGCACCGTTCATTGCCCCCATCAGTACGATAGCCGCCACCTGACGAAGGTACTCGTCAAGAGTGCGATAATCACCCCTGTACCCTACCCTGTAGGAGAACATGTACACGCTGTCCTGACGGTACTCATCAACAATGACCTGCTCCAGTCTCTTACCAGCCCCCTGGGGAAAAGCCTGTGGCCATGAATAGTGAGCATACCTTCGCACCTCAGGTAAAGCAGCCTCCTCCAGCAAGGCGTCCAGTATATCATCAAAGGCATCATCAGCCCCGTTCTCAGCACCAATAGCCACCATATCAGCTAATCCCTCCAGAAACTGGCTATGGCTTGAATATTTCCCGGAGTATCCTCGCTGACAAATACGCCTGAACTGCCTCCCATCACTGAGCTGGCTATAGACTGCCTGACGGACATCTTCCCTGATTACCTGCTTATAGCCCTCGGGCCAGAAGACCTCGGCAGCCGAGTCTTCGTCTTCAGTATCAGGCATATA
>CAZEBT010000018.1:0-15834 GCA_964510485.1 uncultured Dehalococcoidales bacterium
TTTGCCGAGACGGATACTGAGGAAGGGATAAGGCTGGAGCGTTTGCTCAAGGAGAGGGCGGAAGAGGCGCACTTTCATCTCATTGGCCCCAACTGTATGGGGATATTCAATCCCAAAATCGGGTTAAAGCATGGCATGGGGCAATATGATGGTTACTGGGGACCGGTGGGCTTTATCTCGCAGAGCGGCACCCATGCCATGAATTTTGCGCTGGAGGCCCATCTACAGGGGGTGGACATTAACAAGTCGGTGAGCTTCGGCAACGGAACAGTGCTTGATTCTGCTGAATATCTGGACTACTTTGGACAGGATGAAGAAATAAGGGTTATTGGTATGTATCTGGAGGGGGTCAGGGATGGGAGGCGGTTCCTTGAGGTGCTAAGGAGGGTGTCAGCCCGGAAGCCGGTGGTGGTATGGAAGGGGGGGCGTATGGAGGGAGGGGGAAGGGCGATTGCATCGCATACCGGTTCTCTGGCAGTCCCCCAGGCGATATGGGATGCGGCTATGAGGCAGGGCGGGGCGGTAACGGTTGCCGGGGTTGATGAACTGATTGATACCCTGAAAGCCCTTCTATACCTTTCGCCGGTTCGCGGCAACAGGGTTGCCCTGACCGGGGGGTCTGGTGGACAGTCGGTGGCGATTACCGATGCCTTCAATGAAGCCGGTCTGGACGTGCCTCGTCTTACGCAGGAGTCTTATGATGAGCTGGCGGCGTTCTATGACCTGGTTGGTGGTGGCTACGGCAACCCGATAGACACCGGCAACTCAAACCGTGCCGAGTTGACACGTATCATGGCTATTATTGAGCGGGATGCTAATATAGATAATGTAGTGCTGCTGATGGGGTTGGGGATGGGTGGAGGTCCCCAGGACCCTGGCTCAGGTGGGCCACCTCCGCAGGACCAGGTTCCCGGCGGGGTTGATTCAGTGCTTGCTCTGCGGAAGAAGACCTCCAAGCCAGTAATGGTGGTTGTTTACTCCCCCTATTCAGCAGGGGGAGTTCAAGAAGTGCGACGAATCATTAAGAGGCTTCGGGATGGCGGGGTGCCGGCATTCATCAGTGTTGAGCGGGCAGCGGCTGCTCTCAAGAATGCTCTGGACTATTACCGTTTGAGAGGCAACCCTGACTCCTAGCCTGGATGCCCTGCTCAACGGGTACTCTATTTGCCGGTATCAGTTTTAGAGCTGTCCTCAGTCCTGGCGTGCTCTTTCTGCCACCGGTTACGCTCAATATCCATGAGCACGAAGTTGAACCCGTCTCTTGTAGAGTGCCCACAGGGGGTCAGGCCGCACTTCAGGAAGCATCTCTGCGCCCGGGTATTTGATGACAGGGTCTTCAGGTGGAGGCGGTTGAGGCTGGTGTTGGTGAAGACATAGTTGACCAGGGTGGCTACGGCATCGGTGCCGTAGCCCTTGTCCCAGTAGTGGCGGTTGCCAATCATGATACCTATTTCGGCTTCGCCTTTTGTTTTATTGATGTTGTAATAAACGCAATTGCCAATGTGCTTGCCGTCCAGTGTCTCCAGGGCAAATGAGTATCGGATTGGTGCAGAGTAGCGCAGTTCACTCGTGTAAGCTGATAGATATTCCTCGAAGGGGATAGTAACTACCGGGGCAGCATCAAGCCAGGCCAGCTCGGGGTCTGTTTGCCAGAGGTAATCGTTTCGGGCATCGGCTAGATTTTTGCTGCGCAGTATAACCCTGCTACCGGTAATCATATCAACCTCTAAGGATTCTAGACTCTGAAAGAGAAGGGGTCTTCCGCTGCCTCTATCTCCTTTAGAGCTTGCTCGGCTGCTTGGGAGGTTGCCTGGTCGGGGTTATCCAGGCACCGTTTCAAGCACTGCCTGGCCTCGGCACCGCCTATCTTACCCAGTGCCTGAATGGTGGCTAGTCGGACATCAGTATCGGGGTCATTAACAAGCTCTATAAGATGGGGTACTGCTTCTATTTCCTCCAGTTCACCACATGCCCCCACTGCCTCATAGCGTATCTCAGGGTCGTCGTTTTCCAGCTCGTTCAGCAAAACGGGTAGCCAGGAGGGGTGACAGTTCCTACCCATAGCGTAGATAGAGCTAACTCTGAGTTTGGTATTGCCGCTTTGATAGGCTTCCATTATCGCTTCATGTACCCGGGTGAAGCTCAGTGGGGCGGCTGACTCCAGGGCACGCCGCCTGACTTCCACGGGCCTGTTTTTGTCGTTAATTGCACTGAGCAAAGCCTGTGATGCTCTGGCTGTGTGGTGGGGTCGCAGCTTTTTGTATTCAGCTAGCGTGGCAAACTTGCCCAGAGCCGTAGCTGCTGCTGATTGGACCTTCTCCGAGGTATCTTGCTCCAGTAGATTAATCAGAGGTTCAATCAGGGATGCCTCTTCGCTTTCCCACAGGCCTTCGATTGCCTCGCTCCGCACATCGGCATTCTGGTCCTCCAGGCATTTTTTGAAGATGCTGTCAAAATTTAGCTCGACGTTATCGCTGGCCAGTTCAACCAGCCGATAGATAATCTGGCGCCGCCGCTTTGCTGTAAATGCCGCCCATGCCTGTTCAAAGAGTTCCAGGTCGTGAAGGTCCAGGTTTGATAGCTCGGCTAACCTTGAGTTCAGTAGCGGCTTTTTGCTGTTAGCCAGGTCGGTAATAATCTCCTCAACAGTCAATTAGGCGCCATACCCCCTGGTTTTATTCTTCCTCCTCTTCTCCTTCCTCCTCACCATCTCCCTGTTCCCAGATAGGCTGGGTGAAGTGCTCGATATACTCTCCCATAGCCATAGCCGTTACCTGCTTTATTTGTTCTTTTGTTTCCCTGGCTGTCTCGGCCAGCTCGGTGGTGTCAATTTCAATGTCCAGCATTCCGGCCAGGACCCTGAGTATGGCCAGGGCAGCCATCGGGTTCTCTATTCGGGAGGTATGCTCTGGCACCTCTCCCAGTAGACAGATGCCCTCAATATTCCTCTCTTTGGCTACGCCGAGGAGTAGTCCATTCAATCCGGCAATCTGGAGGGCGCTCCCCTGCACCAAATCGTGTTTCTGTAGCTCATTGGCTACCGGCTGGCTGGTGGCTACCCCCCAGACCCTGGGCTGTTCGGTATAGTGAATGCGGGTCAGAGCTGCGGCGCAGGTATATACCCTCTTGATATGGAAGCTCAGTCCCACATCAAGGACACAGCCGGCCAGTTCGTATGCCTTGGAGCTTGGCTGGTCATCACTTATGAAGAGTATCAGGTCGCTACCCTTGCCTTTGTTTTTCCAGTAGTAGAACCTGCTCTCGGGGAACTGGGGTGCCTCAATTACATTGTCCTGGGCAATGACCCCGATGGGGTCAAAGAAGTAGGGGGCTTCAATCTCACCCAGTTTCTTGAAGTCCAGCTTTTTCTGCAGGTAGCTGGCGACTATTGTTGATACATTGCTGATGCCGGGCCAGACAGCCAGCATATTTGGTGAGTTGAGTTTTGGTCTGGCGTGGAGCTTGACTAGACCTTTTGTCATATTGGAACTCCTGTTGAGGATATTTTTACTACCTCTCCCCCTTAATCCCCCTCTCCTTCAAAGGAGAGGGGGAAGTAGTGGTTTTGAAGGGGCTTCACCCCTTCAAAACCACTGTAATAAGTAACCCTGCTCAAGTGGAAATAATCATGCAATAGCAGAATTTTATCGTTCTTGCTCCCTCAAAGCCGTCAAACTTTATATCAGGCTTTTCACCAGCCGCAGCGCTTCATCCAGTTTATCTTTGTTCTTACCACCGGCCTGAGCCAGCGCCGCCTTGCCCCCACCGCCACCGCCGGTCACCCTAGCCACCTGCTTCACTATATCCCCGGCATTGTATCCCCTGGCAACCAGGTCCGGGGTTACTGCCGCCAGAAAAGCGGGCCTTTCCTCATGAACCGTACCCAGAACCACCACCGCACTCTTCAGCCTGTCCCGCAGAAGGTCAGCCATCTCGCGCAAGACCGGCTGCGGGAAGTCACGTACCCTGGCAATTAACACTGTCACCCCGTTGACAACCTCCGCCTGACCCAGCAAAGACTCGGCTATTCTCCTGGACAGCTCCCTCTCCAGCGCCAGCCTCTGCCGGCGCTCCTCTTTCAGCTCAGCCGATAGACCACGGACTTTATCGAGGACATCACCCGGTTCGGCGTCCATATATTCAGCAGCTTCCTGCAAATCTGAAAGGCGCTTCTCAATAATCTCCTCCGCCCCCCTGCCGGTGACCGCCTCAATACGGCGCAACCCGGCACCAATACTGCTTTCACTGACAATCTGAAAGAAGCCTACCTCTCCGGTGGAGGCAACATGGGTGCCACCGCATAGCTCGGCACTGATAAACGGCTTGCCAATCTTAAGTACGCGGACCACATCCCCGTACTTCTCATCAAACAGGGCTATCGCCCCCTGCTCAATTGCTGCCTGATAGGGCAGCTCCTCGTCATATACCTCCAGGTTCTGGCGGACTTTCTCATTGACAATCTGCTGCACCTGCTGTACCTCTGCCAGCATCATTGCCGTCAGGTGCGAAAAATCAAATCTAAAGCGGTCGGGGGCTACCAGTGAACCCCTCTGCTGAACCTGCTCGCCCAGCACCTGGCGAAGGGCAAACTGGAGCAGATGGGTGGCCGTGTGGTTACGGGCAATATCCTGCCGCCGCTCACCATCCACCTCAGCCTCAACCTCATCACCGACTGAAAGACTGCCCTCAATAACTTCACCTTGATGAACCATTATCTCCGTTGGCAAAGGACCAGAACTGGTTGACTCAAATGGCATTCGCACGGTATTATCCACTCGGAAACGTCCCTTGAAACCCCGTATTTCCCCAGTATCGCCTACTTGCCCGCCCATCTCACCATAGAAGGGGGTGGACTCAAGAACAAGACTCGCCTGCCGCCCTTGCTCAATTGTCTCTGCCGATTCATCACCAGCCAGCAGACCCTGAATAACCGTCTTATGTTTGAGACTGGCATAGCCAACAAAGGGGGGTTCGCCAGTTCTATGCACCGCCCTCATATTAGCCTTTAGGCCAATCTTAGTTTTGAGCTCTCTGTCAAAGTGCAGGGGACCATAGGTTTTCTTAGTAGAACCGCAGTTTGGACATTCTATATCACTTTCTTTTAATCTAGTGTCGCACTCTGCGCATCTTACTTGTGCCCCCTTGGCACGCTCCCTCTGCTTCTCCATCTCCCCTTCAAAGCCCTCCAAATCTACGGAAAAGCCGCGCTCACCGGCTATCTCCATAGTCAGCTCTACGGGAAAGCCATAGGTATCGTAGAGCCTAAAGGTATCCACACCGGGAATTTCCTGCTTCCCTTCGCTGGCCAGTGCCTCCACCACACCATCCAGCAGCTCCAGCCCGGTGCTGAGGGTCTCGCTGAACCTCATCTCCTCGGCTTCTATTACCTTTATAATAAAGCCCTGCCTCTGCTCTATCTCCGGATAGACCTGTCCCATCTGCTCAATAGTTACCCTGGCTATCTCTGCTAGGAAGGGTCTTTCCAGCCCCAACCTTCTGCCAAAGAGAGCGGCACGCCGCAGAAGCCGCCTCAGCACATACCCCCGCCCCTCATTGCTAGGCATGACACCGTCACCGATGAGAAAGGCGATGCCCCGCCCGTGCTCGGCTATCACCCGCACGGCAATATCCGCATCATCATCAACCCCGTACTTCCTGCCAACCAGCCGGGATATGTGCCCCAGCAGAGGAGCAAAGAGGTCAATATCATAGATAGAGGCTTTGCCCTGCATTACGGCAGCAGCCCTCTCCAGCCCCATGCCGGTATCAATATTAGGCCTGGATAAAGGGGTACGCCTCCCCTCTTCATTCTGGTCATACTGCGTGAATACCAGGTTCCAGAGCTCGGTAAAGCGACCGCACTCACAGTTCGGAGCACAGGAAGGCTTCCCGCAGCCAGACTCCTCCCCGAAGTCATAGAAAATCTCACTGCATGGCCCGCAGGGCCCGGAACTGCCGGCCGGTCCCCAGAAATTGTGCTCCTCGCCAAACCTCAGTATTCTTTCTTCAGGTACGCCTGTTTCCCGCCAGAACCCGAACGACTCATCATCATCCAGGTAGATAGTTACCCAGAGGCGCTCCGGCGGTATTCTCAGGTATTGGGTAACAAACTCCCACGCCCATTCAATTGCTTCCCGCTTGAAATAATCGCCGACACTGAAGTTGCCCAGCATCTCAAAGAAGGTGCAGTGGGTGGCATCACCCACCGACTCAATATCAGTGGTGCGAAAGCACTTCTGGCACGATGCCAGGCGTGGAGCCGGTGGCACCAGCTTACCGGTGAAGTAGGGCTTAATCTGTACCATGCCGGCACTGGTAAGCAGCAGGGTCGGGTCACCGTGCGGTATCAGAGAGGAGCTGGGAATGACCCTGTGCCCTTTACTCTCAAAGAAGCTCAGAAATGCCTTCCGAATTTCGTCACTGTTCACTGATTACCTCATACTCACAATAGCGGGCATTACTCTTGATTTTAGTGCAACTCATAGTAGCTGTCAATGAAGGTATTGTGCAGCAAGCCTATTTCGCTCAGGCAGAGAGTGGACTGTCAGGTTGACGCCAGACACGCCTCCTGTTAAATTGGTATTGTGCCCAATATCTTTAATCATCTGGACCTAGTCAAGCAACTGCTCAGGCGTGCTCCCCTGGGGCTTATTACTGATGTTGACGGTACAATAAGCCCAACTGCCCCCACTCCCAAGCAAGCCAGGGTCTCGCCACTATGCCACCGTTACCTCTCCAGCCTGCGTCACCAGCTTGCCCTGGTGGCGGCTATCTCCGGCAGAACCGCTGGGGAACTCAGGGATATGGTGGACATTGAGGGGGTTATCTATGTTGGTAATCACGGTATGGAAAGATGGGCTGATAACAACACCAGGTTTGCCAGAGGTGTGAAGGAATACTCCGGAGTAATTAAGGCGGTAGTGGAAGAACTGTCTCCGCTGCTCTCTATAAAGGGTATCATTATTGATAATAAAGGGGTAACAGCTACTGTCCACTACCGTCAGTGCCGCCAGCGCCGGTCAGCCGAGAGAGCTGTCCTGGCGGCAATAGAGGACTCACCTAACGCCGGGAGACTGCGGATTATGCAGGAGGGTAAATTTGCTATCAACCTCCTGCCACCTGTTGACGTAAACAAGGGCACGGCTGTGCTGGAGCTGATACAGGAGTACAATCTGCGAGGAGGTATCTATCTGGGTGACGACATCACTGATATCAGTGCCTTCAGGGCTATACACACCGCCTGCCGCGACCTTGACTTTCAGGGCTTCGCCGTCGTTATCGTTAACGAGGAGGTGCCGCAAGAGGCAGTGGCAGAGGCTGATTTCACCCTGAACGCGGTAAGTGACGTGGAGCGCTTCCTGAAGTGGCTGTCCCGGACCCTTCCCCGGCCAGCCGGGCAGGCTCCAGAAGCCCGATAACGGGAGCACACAATTGACAACCGCGCGGCTGCCTCTGTAAACTAGCCTTAGCTATGTCTTATATTAAAGCTGTCGAGCACCAGTTAGCCGGGGCACTCAAGGGACATGACGCCGATTACATAGAAGCCCACCTTGAAGAGAGCCAGACAGGCCATATTACCTACCGTGGCAAGCAACTGGACTCCATCGGCAGGACGACCTCTGTTGGTGGAAACGTGCGGGCCCTGGTGAGGGGTGGCTGGGGCTTCGTCAGTTTCAATGACCTTGATGACCTGCCCGCCAAGGTAGAAATGGCAGTCAAGCAGGCACGGTCTGTCGGTCGCGAAGAAAGCCATCTGGCTCCGGTGGAAGCAGCAGTGGAGGTAGTACCGGCACCCCAGATAGCCAGAAACCCGGCGTCAATATCCCTGGCTGAGAAGAAACACCTGCTGGACGAATACAATGATATCATCTGGGGCACACAAGGGATACAGACCTCAGTAATTAACTACGGTGACAGCCATAGAAAGACCGTCTTCCTGAATTCATCGGGCAGCCATATTGAGCAGGAGAGGACGGATGTTACCCTGCGGCTGGTGGCGGTGGCCACCGAAAACGGCGAGATACAGCAGGCAGGTGTAAGCCTGGGCAGCCTTGGTGATTTTAGCGCAATCCAGGGCCTGCACTCACAGGTAGAGCAGCTGGCACAACGGGCAGTGGAGCTGCTATCGGCTCCACAGGCAAAGGGAGGAGAATATACCGTGGTACTGGACCCGGTGCTGGCCGGCGTGTTTGTCCACGAAGCATTTGGGCACCTGTCGGAGGCTGACTTTGTCTACGAGAATGACCGCCTGCGCCAGATTATGACTCTGGGTAGAAGATTTGGCAGTGACCAGCTCAACATCGTGGACACCGCCGATTTACCGGGACTACGGGGCAGCTACCGGTATGATGATGAGGGTGTAGCGGCTACCAGGACCTATCTTATTAGAGAGGGTAAACTGGTGGGCAGGCTACATTCCAGAGAAACTGCCGCCAGGATGAATGAGCAGCCCACCGGCAATGCCAGGGCTATCAGCTATCGTCACCCGCCCATTGTACGTATGACCAACACCTACATTGAGCCCGGCTCAGCCTCCTTTGAAGAAATAATAGGCGACATTAAAGAAGGGGTGTACGCCAGAAACTGGTACGGCGGCGTGACCAGTATGGAGATGTTCACCTTCTCCGCCGGCGAAGCCTACATGATTCGCAACGGCAAGGTTGCCGAGACACTGCGCCCGGTGGTGCTTACCGGTAATGTCTTCAATACCCTTCAGAACATAGATGCAATCGGTAACGACCTGTCTATGAACCAGGGCGGTGGCTGCGGCAAGGGGGGACAGTCCCCGCTGCCCGTCAGCAATGGCAGCCCCCATATCAGGATTCGTCAGTGTCTGGTTGGAGGTAAATAGGTGGAGAAAATCCTGGCGCAGGCAAAAGAGGTAGCTGAAGAAGCCGAGGTCTTTGTGGTCTCTTCGGAGGAAACACCGGTCCAGTTTGAAGCCAACCGCCTGAAGCATATTCAGAGCAGGCAGAGCCGCCGGGTCGCCCTCCGTGTCATCAAGGACGGCAGGACTGGCTATGCCACCTCCACCAGACTGGATGACAGCCATGACCTGGTTGATAATGCCGCAGCAACAGCCGAGTTTGGCACAACAGCCAGGTTCGAGCTTCCGTCCCTGACTTCCTACCCCCGTGTTGAGGTATCCGACCCTGATGTGGAATCGGTAACCCTGGAGGAAATGACCGGACTCGGTGAAGAGCTCATAAAAACGGTGACACATCATACACCGGGTATCCTGTGCGAGGCATGGGTAACCAAGGCTGTGGTTACCACCAGCATCATAAACTCGCGTGGCGGACAGGCCAGCTACCGGCAGACCATTTTCAGCCTGGGCATTGAAGGCACGTTGATTCGTGATACAGATATGCTCTTCGTCGGCGAAGCCCAGAGTTCCTGCCACCCCCTGCTGGAGCCCGGTAGTATAACTGAGGTGGTACTGAAACAGCTTGAGTGGGCCAGGGAACAGGCCTCAGCGCCAACCAGGACACTGCCGGTGGTTTTTACCCCCATCGGAGCAGCCAGTGCTCTAATGGCACCCCTGATAGCCGGTTTCAACGGCAAGACAGTCCTGGAGGGGGCTTCGCCAGTAGGCGGTAAGCTGGGCAAGCCGGTCTTTGATAAAAAACTATCGCTGTATGACGATGCCACCATTGATTACCGCCCGGCAAGCCGACCATGCGATGATGAAGGCGTAGCCAGCCAGCGCACCCCGCTCATTACCGAAGGAACGGTCAGCAATTTCCTCTACGACCTGCAAACAGCCGCCCTAGCCAATGCCAGAAGCACCGGTAACGGCCGCCGAAGCCAGGGCGGGCTCCCGGCTCCCTCACCCAGCGCCTTCGTAATCACCCCGGGAAATACCACCCTTGACGAAATGGTGGAGGACATCAGGGAAGGGCTGGTTATTGAGCAACTGATGGGTGCCACGCAGGGCAATATACTCGGCGGCGACTTCAGTGGAAATGTCCTGCTGGGTTACAAGGTGGAGAACGGCAGAATTGTGGGCAGGGTCAAGAATACCATGGTCTCGGGAAATGTCTACCAGCTTATGAAGGAGATAGCCGCTATCGGCAGCGATGCCAAGTGGGTCGGCGGATTCCTCAACACCCCACCCATCTACTTCCCCAGTGTATCTGTGGTCAGTAAGTAAAGTGCTTACGAAGTGAGGAGGAGGTTGAAATGAAAAGAAAATGTTCTTAGCACAGCGCCATAGTGAAATTTAACAGGAAGAGGAGGGAACTATGCCTAAGCAAAGTTTGGATAAAGACACTAAAAAAGCTCTCCGAGATGCCCGTAGTTTGGTAGAAGAAAATGCTAAAGCAGATGGGAATGAAGCTCAAACGCGTGCACGTGTACGTCACATCTTTGGAACGATTATGGGATACGATACTTTCAAGCATATTACAGCGGAATATGCAATTCATGGTACTGGGGATACGGTACATTGTGACATTGCTGTCCAAATTAGCCACGAAGAGACATCAAAACCTGATATACTCATTGAACTAAAAAGGGTAAATATTAACCTCACGCCAAAGCATCTTAGGCAAGCTGCATCATATGCCATTGATATTGGCTGCGAATGGGTATTGTTAACCAACAGCAAAGAATGGAGGCTTTACCATATCTCTTATGGCAAACCTCCCCAGACTAAATTGATTGAATCATGGGATTTGCTAAATGATGACCTCTTGGTTTTGAATAAGAAATTTGAAATAGTCAGCTATAAGAATGTTAGAAAGCAAGGCTTGGACAAATTATGGGAAAAGCGGAACGTATTAACTGCCAGCAATATGCTGAAAGCTATCTTATCAGAAGAGTCAATAAAGTTGTATCTGCGCAGGATAAGGAAAGCTACTAAAGCTGCTGGTGTAACGGTATCCCCAGAAGATATTGTCAGCTCCTTCCGCCACTTATTGAACGAGGCTGCACTCTCTGAAATGGACAAAATTAAGATAGCCTTACCAGCAAAACAGCAACATGCTAAGACTTCAAAAGCTATCAAGAGTAAACCAACCTCAGTAGAGCAAGAAGTTGAGGCTATACTAACAGAAAAGCAAACAGAGGAAAATTGAGGGGTATCCAGAAGGGCAAACTCTAACAAAAGGGAGTCCTAGAGGGGCGAAGCCCCTCTTTAGAAATAGTCTTCCCCTTCCCCTTATTGGAGGGGAAGGTCATCTAAATAAATAAAAGGAAAGATTGAAGGGGCGAAGCCCCTTCAAAACCACTACTTCCCCCTCTCCTTTGAAGGAGAGGGGGATAAAGATTACTATATGCTTAAGACATGAGAATGCGTAGCCTGGGACTTGATGTAGGTGACAGGAGGATTGGTGTAGCCCTCAGTGACCCCGGCGGCATACTGGCCAGTCCGTTTACCATTATTGACCGCCGAGATGAGAAACAGGATATAGAGGCTATTGCTGAGATTGTCAGCCAGCATGAGGTCGGGCGAATTATAGTCGGTCTACCCCGTTCAATGGACGGCAGTATTGGCAGGCAGGCTGATAAGGTGAAGGGCTTTGCCCAGGGGCTGAGCAGCCATGTCGATGTCCCTCTGGAGTTCAGGGATGAGCGCCTGACCACAGTATCAGCCAGACGCCTCATGCGGGAAGTCAGTCCTAGAAAGACCAGGAAGAAATCCAGGTATGATGCTGTAGCGGCGGCGGTTATCCTGCAGGCTTATCTGGATGAGTTTCATGAGGAAGAGACCGGCGCGTCCCTTCGTTAGCTGGTCTGACGCAATTATCAATTGACCTATGGAGAACAAAGGCTCATACTACAGGACTAAGCTGTCTGCTATTGCTAGCAAAATAGTTTTCTCTGAGACAGTTACTGGAATATTTCTGGCAATCCTGGTGGGGGTTGTTGCCGGGTTCGGAGCAATTGCTTTTCGGTGGCTGATCAAGAGCTTCAAGCTTCTATTCTTTGGTGGCGGAGCTAACATCCTCGGTTTTCTCGGGGAGTACTATATCATACTTCTGCCAGCTATTGGTGGGCTTATTGTCGGCCTTCTTGTCTATTATGGTGCCCGTGAAGCTAAGGGTCACGGTGTACCTGAAGTCATGGAGGCTGTAGCTATTAGAGGGGGACGTATTCGGCCACGGGTGTCCATAATCAAGTCCTTAGCCTCATCAATATGTATTGGCAGTGGCGGCTCAGTTGGTCGTGAAGGACCTATCGTTCAGATAGGCTCTTCCTTTGGTTCCACACTTGGACAGTGGTTAAAGTTGCCTGATGACTGGGTGAGGACACTGGTTGCCTGCGGGGCAGCCGGCGGTATCTCGGCTACATTTAATGCTCCCATTGGTGCCACATTCTTCGCCCTTGAAATAATTCTGGGGCGGTTTGTAACTCCTAGATTTGGCTTTGTAGTCGTAAGCTCGGTAGCCGCTAATATCATCTCGCGTGTATTTCTGGGAGACCAGCCATCTTTTGGCATCGTACCCTATAGTATGGTCAGCTACTGGGAGGTTATACCTTACGCCATACTGGGTATTCTGGCTGGTGTCGTGGCTGTTGCCTTCGTGCGGCTGCTTTACAAATCTGAAGATATGTTCGACAGCCTGCATATTCCCGAATATGTCAAACCCGCTATCGGGGGCATCGGGCTGGGACTTATCGGGTTATACTCTTATGACCTTCTTGGCGTGGGATATGGAGATGTCTACTGGGTAAGTCACATGAGTGCTGACCAGGCGCTAGCGGGAGAGATAGCACTTGTGCCTCTTATCATTCTATTAATACTTAAGATAGCTGCCACATCACTTACCCTTGGCAGTGGTGGTAGTGGAGGAGTTTTTGCGCCATCCCTCTTTATCGGGGCTATGCTGGGCGGAGCTTTTGGTACTTTAGCTCATAATCTTTTACCAGCACAAATAGACCCCTCTGGTGCTTATGCTCTGGTGGGTATGGCTGCCGTATTTGCCGGGGCAGCCAGAGCACCCATTACTGCCACCATCATACTTTTTGAAATGACCATGGATTATAAGATAATTTTACCTTTGTTGGTTGCCGTAGTTATCAGCACGGTTGTCTCGCGGAGCCTCAGCCGCGAAAGCATCTATACATTTAAGCTGGTCCGGCGGGGTATAGACATTCGTCATCTGGAGCAGACCAGGCCAATGAGGGAGATTACTGTAGGTGAAGCAATGACGCGAAATTTTCCCACCGTTCTGCCTACAGCAGCAGTTAGTGAATTAGTTACCAGGTTGCAAAGGAGTGGTCACCATGGTTTCCCTGTGGTAGATAAAGATGGAAATATTTCGGGAGTGGTTACACTATCTGACGTTGAAGCAGTGATGTCAAAAGGCAGTCCTGAAGGAGTAACTGTTGGTGATATTGCTTCTGAATCGGTGATTGTAGCCTATCCAGACCAGTATTTACATGATGTCCTGCTCAAATTTGACGTCCGGGATGTAGGTCGAATTCCCGTGGTTGATAGGAATAATCCCAGGCACCTGCTGGGAGTATTGCGGCGTCATGATATCATCAGGGCTTACACCAGGGCAGTAGGACGCAAACCTGCCACAGGAGGAGGAAAATAGGAGCCAGATACAGGATAGTTAAGAATTACATTGAGGTATTAAAGCCACGCGAGACAGGTCTGCTGACCTTTATCGGTGTTTGCGCTGCTGTGATAGTCGGCGATGGACACCCGCCCCTGGGTTTGCTGCTTCTCGCTCTGGCAGCTATTCTGGCAGCCAGTGCTGGTGCCAATGGGTTGACCAATTATCTGGACCGCCATGTTGATGCCCGGATGGAACGTACTAAAAACAGGGCGTTGCCGTCAAAGCGCATTGAGCCGCCGGAAAGGGTGCTGCCCCTGACTATCGGCCTGGCTGTTCTTGGGCTGGTGCTTGCCTGGTGGCTGCACCCTCTTTGCTTTCTGTTCGATGTAGTGGGTACGGCGGTAGCCGTGGTCTGGCGAAAGAAGGTAACCTGTGTCTTTCCCCAGGGCGTTATTGCCAGTTGTGCCCCGGTTCTTATGGGGTGGTTTGCCATCAGTGCCAGTTTCAGGTGGGAATTGCTGGTTCTGTGTGTGCTGATAGCTGCCTGGCTGCCACTGCATGTGTGGAGTGTGATGATTGCCCATCGGGAAGACTATCTTAGAGCCGGGCTGTCCTACTTTCCGGTGAGCCGTGAGACGGGACAGGCGCTTAAGCTCCTGCTGGTGTTTGCTCTGGTGCTTTATGTTGCTTCTATCAGCCTGTATTTCGTGGGGGACTTCAGCTGGCTCTATCTAGTCTTAGCTAATGTGCTGGGTATTGTGATGGTATACGCCAGCTGGCGGCTACTGGCTTCCGGTGTATTCCGCCAGGCGTGGCGTCTGTACAAGCTATCGGCTTTCCCGTATCTGGGTTTAATATTCCTTGTCATGTGTCTGGATATCTGGTTCCTGTGAGACCGGTGTAGAATGCTGCATAAGCAGTACTAATGGCAAATACTTGACATAAAGGGTAAAAGAGGGGTATGAGCAATCCGGGTGGTTTCCGCTTGATACAGACCTGTCCTGATAGTAGAGCGCGTGCCGGAGAATTAGTAACACCCCACGGTGTAGTGCCCACACCGGTGCTACTACCGGTGGGCAGTCAGGGTACTGTTAAGACCCTGACCCCTGAGGAGGTCAAGAGCATCGGGGTGAGGATGATACTGGCTAATACCTATCACCTCTACCTCAGGCCGGGCATCCCGGTAATTGAGAAGGCGGGGGGTTTACACAGGTTTATGGGCTGGGATGGAGCCATTCTTACTGATAGTGGCGGCTATCAAATATTCAGCCTGGCACGGCTCCGCGAGGTCAGCGACGATGGGGTTATATTCCGCTCACATATTGATGGTAGTCAGCACCTGATTACCCCGGAGCTGGTCATTCGTTTCCAGGAATCCCTCGGTGCGGATATTATCATGGTTCTGGATGAGTGTCCTGCTGTTGATGATGACTTTGAGAAGGTGCAGAGGGCGGTGAGCCGGACGCATGAGTGGGCGGTGAGGTGCCAGAGGAGCCACCAGCGTAGCGGTCAGGCGCTGTACGGTATTGTTCAAGGGGGCATATTCCCTGAACTCCGCAAACAGTCAGCCGGCTTCCTCACCTCGCTGGGGTTTGATGGCTATGCGATTGGCGGCTTGAGTATCGGGGAACCCAAGGAGGTAACTATGGCCGTGACCGGGGAAACGGCAGCCCTGTTGCCCGAGGATAAGCCAAGATACCTTATGGGGGTAGGCTCTCCCGAGGATATTATTGAGGGGGTTGCCAGAGGCATTGATATGTTTGATAGTGCTCTACCCACCCGGGTTGCCCGAAACGGTGCTCTATTTACCCGCCTGGGGAGGATAAATATTCAGAATGCTGCTTATGCCGATGTTGAACAGCCTGTTGTCCCTGATTGTAATTGTTATGCCTGTCGCACGTTTTCGGCAGCTTATCTGCACCATCTCTTCAGGTGCCGGGAGCTTTTGGCTTATAGACTGGCCACGATACACAACCTGACCTTCGTGAGCGACCTGATGGCTAAAATGAGAGGTGCCATCCATGATGGCACCTTCAACTCTCTCAGAGATGAGTTTCTGGCGGGCTACAGACCTGCCGATGAGCAGACACGGCTTGACCAGAAGCAAAGGTGGTTGAGGTCGCGGAGCAATAGTCAATAAAGCCTGTCGGGCTTGTCAGAGTATGGTTTCTTGCTACCGCAGAAATTCCCCGATTTCCTTTTTAACGGTGCCCCTAGTTGGCAAACTGCTTGTTCACTTTGCCGAGTATCTCTTCAGCGTCTTTGACAGTTCGCTCAATCACCTCAGCGACGGTGGGGATATCATGTATCCGCCCCATAGTCT
>CAZEBT010000019.1:0-15264 GCA_964510485.1 uncultured Dehalococcoidales bacterium
AGGGGTATACCGGCAACTGAGACAACGAGGTCGGCATAGAGCACCACGCCCTTATCAAGCACCCTGTCCAGCAAATCTACCAGTGTATAATGTGTATCCCGGGTCGGTTCCATCTATAACCTCTACACCGTCAAGCGCCGACAAAACTATATGGTGGCCACGGTCCGGTAAAGCGAACTGAGAACCCCTCCATACTATTAATACTCTCCAGTTCCTCTCCCAGGCCGGCAGTCTTATCTCTGGCGAGCAAACAGGAGAGATTTATTATCATCTGAGTGTTCTGGTCGCCCGGTTTCGTCTTTTCCACGACAATATCATCAACATGTCTCCGGATGCGCTCATAGAAATCCCTGAAGCACCGGTCAGCCTTGGATTCCAACTCTCTCTTCAGCGCATTATCTAGCTTCTGTTTATACAGGTAAGCAACACCCCTTGATTGGGATTTCATTTCCTCCTCAAGCTGGCTGATTTCAGGGCTTGTCTTGGTCAGGCTATGGGCAATAACCTGCGGTTCCCAGAAGATTTGCACTCCATATTCGGCCTTGCCTCTCACCTTCTCCATCTTACTCTTGAGCTTATCATAGTCATTCTGAAGCCAGTTCTTTACATTCTCCTCTGCCCTAATACCATCCTTGTCCATAACGATGGTATCAAATCCCAGGGGTAATACCGTGCCCCACCTTTCCCAGGCTTCGTCCACCACCTTCTGGTGCGTCAATACCCACGCGTTCACCATTTCCCTGGCGGTCGACTGATACGGCTCGGCAGGACATTCATGCACTACGGCGCATATATCCCGGAAGAGAATGGTGTAGACCTTGCTGCCATCAATCCCGATAGCTCCCAGACTCGCCAGCTCCCTGCTATCGGCAACACAGTAGAGATACCTTCCCTTCCCTGCTGCCGTATCTTCCACTTTGTCTGTTAGAGCTAGCTGGGCCTTATCATCTTGCTGCATAGCTGGATTCCTCCTTCGATTTGGCTTCCTTACGCCACCTTTCGGGGTTTAAGAATTGGTCGATGACTTCGTCCACTATATTGTCCAGTCCATCTCTTACCGATTTCACCGAATCGGTAACTCCCTGCTCCTGCTTTATCTCGTCAATGGCTATATCCAGGTCCATAAGCGCCTCTCCCAACCTTTCCACCTCTTCCTCGGTCAGGCTGCCTCCTTCCATACGCTTCACTGCCTGAAGCTGAAGGGCATCCTTGATAATTTCTACCAGGGCAATCACCAGTCCCAGCACACCCTGCTTCAGACTGTTTTCATCAATATCAACGATTGACATGATTAATATCGCTATTCTTTCTGTAATGTAAGCTCCAGGACGCCATTCCGGAATAATTTATCCACCCGCCCCCTGGGGGCACAGGGCAGGGTCATCTCCTTATAATACTTATGAGTAGGCGTATCGGTTGATATGATGAGCTGGGCCTCATTCAGGGTTACCTTAATATCGTCTTCTTCGACGCCCGGCAGTTCAGCCAGGACGCGGAGGTGCGTTTTCTCATCAAACACATCAACCGGGGGCTCCTTGGAAGCTACGACCTCCCGCTTTACTTGCGGTGTGGTTTGCTTCTTGGCTCTGGGAATACTCCTGGGTATGGTGCCCCGGGAAAGGCCAGATTGAAACGGTGGCGCTCCTCCCTCCGTCCTCTTCAGCGGCTGGCTTCTCAGCCTGAATTCAATTTCCTTGTCAATAGCTCCCAGTCTTTCCCGAAACGCCTCCGTTTTCTCCAGCCCCTTTACCAGACCATCGAGGCCCGGGATAATTCCTCCCAGTCCCTTGAGTATGCTTGCCGTTGTTCCCTCAGGCACCTCGCCTTTCCCCTCCAGCCTCTTTATCTTGTCCTCTAGCTCCCTAATCTTGGCTTCCAGCTCTTCTCTTTTACTCTCGTTCTTTTGGTTCATTTCTTTCCCCGTACCTCAGGCTTGTTTGGCCACAGCCGACTCTTTCACCGCGATTACACCACTGCCGTGGCAGCGCAGGCAATATCGGTTCTCTGTATCAGCACCGGCACCGCTACAAATCGGGCAGGTCTCAGTCTTGTCAGCGACACTGGCTACGCCTTTGCCGCCGCAGGCGAGGCAGGTGAGCCGGGTAAAAGCCTGAACCCCCGTCCCATCACAGGCGCGGCAGGTGACATAGGGTTTGGTTACCACTACAACCCCTTTCCCCTTACAGACACTGCAATTGGAGAGAGGGGACAAGATACCGAACGGGTCTCTACCCGTTCCCTGGCAAAAGGCGCATTTTACCTCAACGGTTTCCCTCTTAATGGCTGGCTCTTTATACTTTGCTCGTCTTCTGCGTGCCATCTCGGTTACCTCCTATCATGTATATATCTATATTCGGTTCTGAAAAATAACATGCTCTTGTTGGCTAGCGGAAAGCCACTACGTTGCTGACAAGGGGAATCATCGCGCTCCCCGGGGGCAATACCGCCATGCTTGCTGAGGGCAGTAATCTCATAGAGCCCGCCTGTAATATTCTTGCTCTTTCTGAAGCCAGCAACCTGGTGCTCCCCGGTGAGGTGAGCTCCCCATCACCTGAAGCAAGAACACTAGCTTGTCCTGGAGCAAGAATCCGCCTGGTTTTAGGGGACATTTGATAACCTCCATTGCTTTAGTTAGCCGGGCATTTACATGTCGGGCTTCCAGCCGCAGACATAACACCCCTTTTCCACTAACTCACGCCTGATTACCCGGGCTTTACACTGAGGGCAATTCGTTCTATACGGTGTCGCCCTTTGCTCAGCGTCATTCCTTACCTGGCTATCACGCCCGATTTTGGCAAGCTCGGCCTCATTGCTAGCCTCATGCCAGCCGCAGATATAACACCCTTTTCTCAGAAGCTGTTTCTTCACCACCCTTCTACTGCAGCCAGGGCATTCCATCCAGTAGGTAAGCTCACCGTCCTTTGCCTTCTCCTCCTCGGCCTCCTTACGAACCCTGTCAAAGATGGCTTCGAAAATGGGCATATCCACTCCTCCTTTATACTGCTGGCGGAGCCGCTTTTGCCTTGGCGCTTATCCAGCCACACCAGGGACAACCGGTAGTTATCAGCTCCTCGGTTGGCACCCTCTTGTCACATTGAGGGCAATTCTCCTTGGCTACCATTGCCTCCTGCCAGGCCGGGGTCTGGATATTGGTTCCCGAAGGGAATTCCAACCCGTATCTGGCGGCTGTTTCAAACGATGCCAGGGCAGCCCTTATCTTAATGCCCAGTAGCTCCACGCCGGCGACCGATACCATAATATCGGCATTGATAACCAATCCCTTGTCCAGTATCCTGTCGACCACATCAACCAGCCCGCCACCGCCACCATCCCTCTCTGCTTCTAAAGCCATATATTCACCTCATCTGCTCAGTCAGGTTTACTTAACCCCGTCTATCTCTCGAATTCCTCCAATCGCCTGGTGAGGTCTTCCTTTCTTTGCCTGTAGGCTTCTTCGGTTATCTCGCCGGATTCATAGCGCATCTCGTTTTCCAGCAGCTCGTCTCTCAGCAAAGCCTCAATATCTGCCTCGTAGCGAGCCTGCTCCTCCACTGCCTCAGCCACCGACCGCAGCATGAAGGCAGGCAGAACCACCGGTGCCGCTATGACCCCGAATAAAAAATCCAACAAATCATATTCCCTGGGTACCACTCTCCGGCTTATTGCCCTCTCCCCAGGAATCAACCCGGATGGAGGCATACCCAGGTATCTCCACGAGGTTATCGGTGGCCTGGCGCTGACAAGACCTCGCTGGGGATGGGGTGAAATATGGGGCACTACCCCGCTAACAAGTCCGACTTTTTTCCGGGGACACATTTTATAACCTCCTTATCCAATTACCAGCCGAGTCGTCCGAGCTTACGCCAGAACGAGCCCCGGTATACCTGCCGGCTCAGTTTCGGGCGGTGCCGGCTCATTTTTCGCGGGTTATCTACCGACGCCCACCAGCGCCGGTTACAGCCAAGGCAGCGCCATAGAGAGCGCTTTTCTGATTTAAGTTCACGGGCAATATTGTCCTTGCCACACCATGGACAGGTGTGACCATTGCCTTTTCTGGATGCATTTTCCGGCGTCTGCTGGTTTGCGTACTTCTTCCCAATGTGCTTCAAACCATGCACTACCCCACGATTCATAGAAAATGGCACTCCTCCGGTAACCAGGGGCATTCTCACGGTATTGGTGACCAGAGGTATTCCCATAATAGCCGGGCTCGAAACGCTTCCGCTGAGCACATCGCAAGACAGGGCTCTGGCAGGTAATACTCGCTGGTTTCTAGACGGCATCTTGCCCCTTTACTACTATGTTAACGAAGCTATATGGCGGCACTGGTCCCACATAGATAAACCTGATTCTATTTTCATGAGCCTTGGTTAACTCTTCTACCTTGATGTCAAAATCCTTCTCCCAGCGTCTATCCACCAGGAAGGCAGCATTACATATCATGTCGTCGCCGTGCGTCTTGTCGTAACGAACATCCACCGAAATCTTTTGCAGAGGTTCAAGTAAACCCTCAGCTTCCTTGTCTTTCTTCTCCTGCAGCCGGGATTTCAGCCCTGCCTCCAGAGCTTTATTACTCTTGGTTTTAGCTTTCCCCGGAGAGGTATTCACTATCTTCTTCTGTAGTGCCTTCAGTTCATCATTCTCCTCAATGATTTCCTGAAAGACCTGGCTCATGTCTTCCCAAAGAGCCTTTAGCCCCAGCTCTGTCCTGTTGTCCAGGTATCTAAGTAGGTTCTTGAATTCGGCGTGCCTTCTTCCCAGAAGGCTGCGCAGCTCATCCACCGAAGGCGCCACAGTGTAAAATCTGACCGGGAGGACCGTGCAATCCTTCATCACCTCCTCAAGGACCTTCTCGTGCGCCATCATGGTCTCCCGGCTCACCACATATTTGCTCATGGGTATACTGCTTACCACGGCACTGAAATCCCCATAGGGAATAGTGGTTACCTCATCTCCCCGGTCACCAATACCTACGGGACCGAAGTTCCTGGCGTTCGAATTTTCAATTATACAATAGAGATACTTACCCTCTTCTGGCATTTGAGGTAGCTAAGCTCCTTCCTGAAAGGCATTGGTTAAACCTTATCTACAGTGCTTTGCAATAAGTTTAAGCACTGTTTGATTGCCGTACTCTTTTATTGAACCAGTCCCATCTGCTTGTGTCCCCAGGACATCAAGGCAGACACGGGTAAAAGTTTCATCGCCAACCTCGGGACGACCTCCAGAGATATTCAAAACCTTGGCGATGGCTATGCAAGCACGTACGGTAGGGGTGAATTCGTAATCTCCTGACTCCCTGAAGTCCCTGACGAGAGCGACAATGCGCTCGGCATCCGGTTGAGCAACCCCCGATTTGGCATGGGTGATGGCGACCTCAGTCGCTCTGTCGTAGTAGCCCAGGTTAATGGTTATCATCCTATCCCTTAGTGCGTCCTGAGCCTTATGAATGCCGGCGTACTCCTCGGGGTTGCTGGTGAAAATGGCCGAGAAGTCAGGATGAACTCTCAGGTGGTTGTTCTCGTCTCGGCCAGCCGGGAGGTCCAGGATTCCTTCCCCCAACACGGAGAGCAGCACATTGTTGGCTTCCGGCCGTGACCGCGTGAATTCGTCGTAAAGGAGGGTGAATCCATACCGGCAGGCTACCGTTACGCGGTTATCTACCCAGATTCTCTTCACATCCTCCTCGGCTTTCAGGACGGAATGGATGAAGTTGTCCACCGACTTCTTCATCCGGTAGCCATACTCGCCGCCGACGAGGTCTGAAGTGCCGAACTCTTCGTCTCCGTGAATCAGTATTACCGGTCTACCGAGCTGAGCGGCAACATACAGTGCCAGAGTCGTCTTACCGGTGCCAGCCGGACCCCTGAAGTGAAGGGGGAATCCAGCGCGGATATACAACTGGGCTTGCTTGACTACATCGCTGATACAGGGTGTCTGGACAAAGCCCGGCTGCTCACGTTCCACCATTATCGGCGCAGCCTCAATTGCTGGTGCAGAACCGTTTCCCATTTTTCTCCTCCTGTCTAAATGATTTTTGTCATACACTCAGGGCAATCTAATCTTGGCCAGGGCCTCAAGTACGTCGCCCTCTTTCGCCCTTAGTATGCTGAGAACTCTGGCGAAGGCTTCCTCAAGACCTTTCTGCCCTGCCGGTGCCAGCTTGTATCTTTTCCTTCCGCTCTTTTGTAGAAGGCCGTGTGTGGTCAGGTATCGGCACAAATAATCAGTCATTGATGAGCCCATTCCTATCCTGGAACCTACCCTCATCGGCTCAGCCTCTCCAATCTCTTTGAGCGTTAGTAAAATCTTCAATTCGTTGGCAGTCGGTCTGTACATTACATTCCTCTGAGCACTAACTCAAGAAGCCCCCATGACCTACCGCTGGTGGCCTACCATTACTCCGTGGCCTACGGATACATAGGGGATTTTTCGTGTGCCGCTAACCTCAATGCCAGAGGTCTCCTCGGGTACTTCTTCCTCTATTCGCATATAGAGGTGCTTGGCGGCGTATAGCTGCCCATCTTCCTCAAAATTCTGTGCCATTTTGACCAGCCGGTCGTAGGCTTCTTTGGCTTCCTTGGTCTCAGACTCCCGGTCGATAATGTTGAAGTAATCGTATAGCGCCTGATGTATGTTCCCCCTTTCTTCGTGGGTCTTGGCCGTCCTCAGCATAAAACCGGCTACCCCTCCGCTGCCTCCTTTGGGCTCTGCCATTTTCTTTCCTCCTTTTACTGTTTATTAATAACCCACCTGAGAGCCGGACAGGCTAGCCTCTTCAGGTTGGGGAAAATCACTATTTTCGTTGCCGTATATGGTTTCAGCTATTTCACGCAGACTGTCAATGCCGACAATCTGGTGGGAGAACAGGGGCACCTCGTGAACCCCCAGCCCCAGCGCCTCAAATTCCTTGAGGTGGCTCTGCTGTTCCGAGCGTTTTGCCGAGCAAAAAGGGCATGTGGTGGCTGGAACTACCATGTTCACTATTATTTCCCGGCAGGCTACCCTCAGTTTAGAAAGACGCTGAACAAGACGTTTAGTTTCTGCCAGGGACATTGCCTCGGGAATGGTGACGCAGACAAACTGGCAACGTTGGGGGTTGCGAAGGGCACTCTCTACCAGCCTTAGCTGGCGCGACCTTCTCAATATGAGTTCTGCCGTCTTGTTAAGCCCTGAGCCCGATACCCCACTGTACTTCAGGAGGAGCCTGAATATGGTCTTGAACCAGTCCCTTATCATGTCGGGCAACTCCAGAAACCGTAGCGCATGCCCGGTAGGCGCCATGTCAAGGATATAACGGTCAAACTCGCCGCGTTCCATGAAGTCCATGATTTTCATCATGCCCATAAGCTCATCTATGCCCGGCGGTGTCGACTCGATAAGCTCCTCCATGATGGCACGGTCATAGGGGGCATCCATCCCTCCCTTCAAGGAGGTTTTAAATGACTCGTTAACACTCTCCCGGTATTCTTTTTTGAACTCTTCTAGAAGACTAGCCGGCTCAATCTCCAGAGCAGATAACCCTTCTACTCCGGAGATAGTAGTTACCCTATCCCCTATCTCCTGGTCAAAGCTGTCCCCCAGTGAGTGAGCAGGGTCGGTGGAGAAGATAAGGGTCTTCTTCTCTTTATCAAGGCGGCCCAGGTACAGGGCAGCCGTTGCGGCCGTGGTGGTTTTGCCCACCCCGCCTTTGCCACCAAACAGTATGAGTTCGGCTTGGGCTAAATCATGCCAATCACTCCGTCTTATTGGTGCTGGCTCAGCAACCTCACGAATGATTGGTTCAGGTAATTCCTGCCCCAGCATGACCTGGGCATAGGTCTTGAGGCGCTCTATTCCCTTTACCTCGTAGGGCAGGAAGGGCACCTTCACTAGCTCGTAGTCAGAGAAGGCTTGCCGTATCTGTGACAGGGCATCTTTCTGAGCGCTCCAGCGCATGCTACAGAAGGGGCATTCCCGGTTTTCTGCCACGCGGTTTACCAGTATGGTCTCTACTGGGACCTTTAGCCTATGTAAGGCATCGAGCAGCCTTTGTGTCTCCTCTATAGCCATGTCCTCAGCGATAGTAACCGGCACGAACTCGGTTGCCTGCTTATCAGTGAACAGGGCTTTTGCACGATGTATATCGTTAGATAGCTTATCGAGGAAGTCATCCACCTTATCTCTAGGATATCTGCCGGTTAGCCGCCGTCCAATGTAGCGGTACCTCTCCTGCATCAACTTCAAGAGCTTAACCCACCCCAGCATCAGGTCGGGAAGCTCAAGCATCCTGATGGTGTGACCGGTGGGGGCGGTATCAAGGATAACCAGGTCATACTCACCACCTTTGATGATATCCGCAATATCCAATACAGCCATCATCTCGTCCATCCCGGGCAGAGATAAAGAAAGAAACTCTGTAATATCATCTCGGTCAAAGATAGTGCCTCGATAGGCGATGGTCTCCAGTTCCTCCTTGTATTTTGCCTTGAAGTCCTCCATCCGTTTGGGGGCATCCACTTCCAGAGCGAAAAGATTTCCGGCCCCTTTCACGGCAGTGATGCTATCCCCAATTTCCTGACTCAGGCTGTCACCTAGGGAATGAGCCGGGTCAGTTGAAACAATAAGGACACGCCCTCCCGGTCTGCTGCCAGCCAGATAGAGAGCGCTGGCCGCAGCGCAGGTGGTTTTCCCCACACCGCCCTTGCCGCCAAACATCAGGAAGTGTAGCTCCTGATTATGGAGAAATCCCGGCGCCATTTGCATTTTCGCCTTTACTCCTCTTCTTCCTGGTATGGCTCACCGCGCAGGCGTGCCCTCTTTTTCTCAAATTTCACCATGTTGCCTTCGGGGTCGAGTGTAACCACATAGGTGCCAATAATGTCGGTCGATTCCGGCAGCCTGGCCATCTCCAGCACATCCACCGAGATATGCCAGCCCTCGTCATCCTTGAATCCCCCCACCGCTGCCACCGGACTAAAGCCAGTGACCTCAGCCAGTTGCTCCTTGGCACCCTCCGCCAGATTCATCATCACTTTGGTAGCCATCTCTACCCTCCTTCGGTAATAATTTTATCCCGGTCTGCATCCTAATATTGGGCTGTACTATTTCAATGAATATTTATTCCTCCTCCTTGGCTCTGCGGATAGCGCTGAGCCGGTCAAGTATGGCTGTCTCCTGCTCAGCGTATTCATCGTCATTAATTTCTCCCAACTCATATCGCATCTGAAGCTCCAGCAGGTCGCCCTGGAGCTTGCCTTCATCCATTTCATCCTGCTCCACCCTCTCGACGAGCTTCCTGGCAATCCAGTGAACCATCCTGGGGGCTCCAAGGATGGGAAAGGTCAGTATATCGGTGAGAAGGTCACCTCCCTGCTTTTGTTGTTGCTGAGTTCTCCGGTACTTTTTCATTCCTCCTCCCAGTTGACCACAATCTCGCAAAAGCTAAACGGTGGAGTGGGACCAACATACTTGAACACCATTCTTTCCCCCAGCTCCTCATCAAGTGTCTTCACTACCTCATCGCATTCCTTTTCCCGGTCTTTACTCACCAGAAAAGCAGCGTTCAGAACCATTCGGTCCATAATAATGTTGTTCTCCCGTACTCGGTCAGCTATGGGGCGAAGGCGAGATAGGAGCATCTTTGCTTCTCTGTCCCTCTTCTGGTCAAGCGCCTTCTTTACCATTTCTCCCAGACGCATCCGGTCAAAGTGTGTCGCCTGAGGAGAGAGACCTTTTACGGAATCACGGAGCTTACGCAGCTCCACGTGTGCAGTGACTATCTCCTGATAGATTGCCTTCTCATCGCGCCACAAGGCTTTCAGCCCCAGCTCAACCCTGTTGTCCATCTCCTCATGGAGCTTTAGAAATTCCTTGTACCGCTTCTCAAGAAGCTTGTTTTGTATATCGTCAACAGGCGAACCCGAACCCTTTCTGGTAACGGTGCTGAACCGTATAGGTAGAACAGTGAATTCCTTCATTACCCGCTCAATTACCGTCTCGTGAGCCATCATGTTCGCCCGGGTGCTGTCATACTTCATGTCCGGCGAGTTACTGGCCACGCAGGCTAAGTCCTCAAAGACGACAGTGTGAATCCCGTCGCCACACCCGCTAATGGCTGGCACGTCGTTGAAGCTGCGCTCCTCGTCGCACTTTATTATGCAATACAGGTACTTTGCTTCTTTTGTCTGTTCTTGTACCATAATAGTCATACTAATGCTCCAGCCGTTTGAAGGGCCGGGCGCTTTATCTCAATAAGAAAAGCCTGGCTCACATCCTGGGGCATAAGGGAATAGCGCCGGCTATTCATTTCTTGCTCAACACCCCCGTTTTGCCCCCGACAGTAATCTCTCAGCAGAACAAATGCCTCCCGCACCCTGGCGAACTGCTCGTCGCTGGTATCATTATCCGGGTGCACATCCGGGTGGCTCTCGGCCGCTACATGCCGGTAGGCTTCCTTAAGCTCCTTATCGGAAACATCGCTTCCCAGCCCAAGTAGCTGCCTTGCCTCTGTAATCTTATCTGGCTCGGCGCGTTTTATCTCTACCGTACTGAAGCTGTAGGGCGGCAGCGGCCCGATGACGCGGAAGTTTATCTGGTCGTTGAAGGCTTCATTTATGAGCGTTACCTGTCTGTCAAATTCCTCTTGCTTTTCCCTTTGAATCAGAAAAGCCACATTCATCACCATCTCATCGGCAACCAGTGCGTTTGGTTGCGTATCCAGCGCTACTCTGGCGAGGGATTGCATGGTTTGACTGCGGTAGCTCTCCCTTCGCCTATCCAGAGATTCCCTGACCAGCTTACCGGCGTTTATCTGGATTTCCAGTATTTCTGAGGCAGACTGACCTGCCATGGAGCGCTTCAACTCCATAATCTCTATCGCATTACCAATCTCCTCAAGAACCTCCTTCAAATCCCAGGTAGCCGCCACCTCAATCTCCACCAAGCTGTCCATCTGGTCCAGGGTTTGGGCAAGCTTTTCATATCCCTGTTCCAGAATGCATCGCATTTCCTCCTCGTCTTCGACAAGGGTGCCAAACTTTACGGGAAGTATGGTATACTCCTTCATTACCCGCTCGATAATCCCCTGGTGAGCCATCAGGCAACGGAGCTTATCCTCCTTGCTCAGCGAAGTAAAATCGCTCCTGTTATGATTACTAACCACGCAGGCAAGGTCCCGATGAACCACAGTGTACACCTCGTCCGGTGTTGAGGACAGAAGCGACTGGCCAAACCTCACCGGATTGTTTGCTGAGATAACACCGTAGATATACTTCCTCATCGCGAATCACTCCTTTGCTTAGCTTCCAGAATACCCCTCTGTTCAAGTTCTTTTTGCCTCTGCCACTGCTCGGCCGCCTTTTCTAAGTCATAGCCGTCATTAGGTCTTCCTCTCCTTTTCCCTAGAGCCCTTGCCCATTCTCGTGCCTTCAGGTGTTGGGCGATACTATTTATCATGGCGGCATTCATCTTGATTTGCCGGGGTCTTTCCTCAGGGTGCAATCTGTGTTGTTTCCAGATAATCTCCTCGTCCTTACGAGTCCTATCCACGACCCTGAGGAGGGGCACCGGGGCAATAGATATTGGCGAATCATCCAGGGCCGGATGGATTAGCTGCGCCTGCTTTAGCTCTTTCTCCTCTTTCCACTTCCCGGCAGCTTGCTCCAACTCGGAGATAGTGGTGGGCTTCTTCCCCATTATCCTTGCCTTCTCCTTGGCCATCTCTAACCTGGCAAGTGCGTCCGGTGTTACCCTGGGTTTTGCTTCCATCGTTCCATTTCCCTTTTCCGTTTCTCGGCAGCCTGCTCCAGCTCAGATAGAACAGCGACAAGTTCCTTCTCCATTATCCGCGCCTTCTCCCTGGCTTCTTCCAATCTGGCAAGTGCACCAGGTGCTACCTTGGTTTCTACCTCCATAGTTCCACCACCTTTCCTTCTTTACCACCGTCAGTCCTCTTCACGGTGGCTACGCCGGCACCCTTGCACTTTACGCAGGGGAGTTGAGTGCCGCCTACACGCCCCAGCCCGCGACAGGCATCACACCTCTCAATTGGCTCTTTAACGCTTATTACACCCTTCCCCCGGCAGGCGGCGCAGGTAATATGTGAGCGAGGAGGAGATTCGCCTGTCCCCCGGCAAAAGGCACAGATTACCGCTGGTGGATTAACCTTAATGGAACCAGTACCCCGACAGACGGGACACTTTGACCTCATATGAAGCTGATTACCCGTGCCGTGGCAATAGGCGCAAGGGAAGGTACTCCCGCTCAGGACTCTCCCCAGCGTACCGTTTAATCCACCTCTCCTGCCACGCCCCAGGCGATACGCCTGCCATTCCATACCCATATAATGCCTCCTTTTCCCAGTCAGTACTCCAGGGTGAATTTATTCCAGTCTTCCTCTTTATATTCATACCCCTTTGGTGCTTTCTGGCTCTTGCCGGTTGTTTTTTCCTCCCCCGGTTTTTCATGGTGCCCTGTTGATAGTATCGTCATATCCTGCAGAGCCTTTTCCTCTTTCTTCGCCGTTTCCTCATCAACGTGGGAAACCTTCATTCCCAGCTGTAGTCTTCGTTTTTTTATCGAAGATGTCTCTTGGACCAGCCTCTCCCGCTCTTTTTGCAGGAGGTACAGGTCAAGGTAGTAGCGGTCATCTTGCCTTGTCGGCGGCACCGAGCGTATTTTATTGCCGACACTGGTAGGTATATCCTGTACACCCTTAAGGTCAGTAACCGTCCCGGCACGCTTCTTCCCTGGCAGCTCGTCAAGCCCGGCTAGCTGCCTGCGAAGACGCTTATTCTCCCTTTCTAAATCAGCGAGATTTATCTTTTTATCCATGTGCTTACGCTCCTACGCGACGCGCTTGGTCCAACCAGGTGGTGCCTGCTATTACAGCAAGGGGGTGCTGTCTCTACCGGGCGTTATCCCTGGCTGAAATGGCTACGCTCTTCTTGCTCAGTGCCTTCACCTCCACCATCTGTCCCGGCTTGAAACCGACCTCACGGGCGATGTTACTGGGTATGGAAACCTTGCCATCCTTGTCTACCCTGGCAAAAGCTCGCATTAATGGCGGCATCTCTGTCACCTCCTTATTAACGGTGTATCAATTACACCTTTCTATTGAAGCGCACATCACTCAGCAATACTGGTTAATGATTTCGTCCAGTTTCTCTCTTACCCTGGTGCTTTGAGTCTTGCTGCCGACGCGGCTGGTCTCCGATGCCAGGATATCCAGGCATAACTTCCCGAAGACGCCGTTTTTGCTATTGACCGAGCCGTGCAGTACCTTGAGGGTCTTGGCTATCATCATCGGACCCCGCACAGTGGGAGCATACTCACACACGCCGGAATCTCGCAGCGCCCGGACAATGCCCACAATCTTCGCTGCATCCCCCCGGGCCATCCCCGATTTGGCCGCAGTTATGGCTATCTCAGTCTCCTCATCAAAGTGGTCCAGGTCCATGGTCACCATCCTGTCGCGCAGCGCGTCCTGGCTCCGATAGACGCCGGCATACTCCTCGGGGTTGCTGGTGAAGATGGCGGTAAAGTCGGGGTCTACTTTGAGGTAGCCCTCGCCGTCACTCCGGTTGGCGGGCATATCAAGCATCTTCTCCTGGAGAACTGATAGAAGAATATTATTCGCCTCAGGACGGGAACGGGTGAACTCGTCATAGATAAGGGTGAACCCGTATTTGCAGGCTACTGTCAGGCGATTATCTACCCACCTCTTGGTCATGTCCTCCTCGGTCTTCAACACGGAATGGATGAAGTTATCCACTACCTTCCTGATACGGTAGCCGTATTCACCACCTACCAGGTCCGATGTGCTGAACTCCTCATCCCCATGTATCATCACCACCGGTCGGCTAATCTTGCTGGCGATGTGCAGAGCCAGTGTGGTCTTTCCTGTCCCCGAGACTCCCCTGAAGTGGACGGGAAATCCGGCGGCAATATAAGCCAGAGCGCGCTCAGTGATTTCCTTGATGGACTTCGTTTCCACGAAGTTGGGCAGCGAGCGGGGCTCCAGCACCGTTGATATCCCTTCATCTCTTGTCATTACCATAGTTCTAGTTCCTCCTTTTGTTTGAATGTGATAGCCGGCGCCTTACACCGGTTGCTTCCTTTTCACCGTGATTACTCCCTTGCCCCCACACCGGCTGCAGGGCAGGTAATTAATATGAGTGTTCACTCCCGTCCCCTGGCAATGAGGGCACTTCTCTCGTGGCTCTTTTATGGTGACCATCCCCTTACCGCCGCATACAGTGCAGGTAAGCCTTTGGTCATCATGGATACCACTGCCTCCACAAAAAGCGCAGACTATCGCCGGCTCCCTGATGGTAACCGAGCCCTTGCCCCCGCATACCTGACAGACGGATAGTGGAGACATGATTCCAAAGGGGTCCTTTCCTGTGCCTTCACAAAAGGCGCAGGTAATTACTTTTGCGTCCATCGCCACTCCTTTCTACGTCATACTTGGCCCCCGGCACTATCGCCGCAGCCTGTGCTACTGGCGATAGTCCGCTATCATAGCTTCGGGACAGTCCTGACCGAGCTTCTAGATGGCAAAATAGAACAGGTCACGCTTTTCTACCAGGTTGTCGTCCATCAACTCACGCATTACGTTGGCTACCCTGATACGGGCTATGCCAAGCTCCGTTTCCAGCTCGACCAGCCTGGTGCCATCGGGGTGGTTAGCCAGGTAGGAGAAGACCCTGTCATGGAGTGCCTCAGCCGCTGTCGGTTCAGCAACCGGTGCCTCTTCAGCAGTCGGTGCCTCTGGTGGAATCTCCTTGGGTAATTCTGCCACCGGAGGTGCAACCTTCGGAGGTGCCGCCGGTCTCCTGGCTGGTGCTGTGCCCCAGACCTCGGTGTGGCGCTGGGCACTCCCCCTGGTCAGGTCCTCAACCATGGCATCTGTCTCAGAGCGCATAGTAGCAACCTCAGAGGCGCGCTCGGCGCTGCCCTTGGCAAGGTCATTAACCATAGTGGCCACCTCAGAGGCACGCTGGGCACTACCCCTGGTCAGGTCCTCAACCATGGCATCTGTCTCCGAGCGCATAATAGCCACCTCAGCAGCACGCTCGGCATCCCCCTGGGCAAACTCACTCTCCATGGTAGCCACCTCAGAAGCGCGTTCGGCATCCGCCCTGGCAAGCTCGCCCTTCATGGCAGCCACCTCAGAAGCGCGCTCAGCGTCTGCCTTAGCACTTTCCTCAGCTAGTTCCTTGGAAAAGTCGTTGAGCATAGTAGCTACCTCAGAGGCACGCTGGGCACTGCCCTTGGTAAGGTCCT
>CAZEBT010000020.1:0-12538 GCA_964510485.1 uncultured Dehalococcoidales bacterium
AAGAGGGCAATTGCTCACGAGCTGACACATCTGGTGATTCATCAGATGACGCTGAACCCCTACAATGACCTCCCCACGTGGCTTGATGAGGGTCTGGCTATGAGTAGTGAGGGGCCACTGGATTCACAGTTCAGGGACTACCTTGACAGGGCGATAGCCGAAGACAGTTTAATCTCGGTGCGTAGCTTAGTGAGCCCGTTTTCGGCTTATGCTGAGGAGTCCTATCTTTCCTATGCACAGAGCTACAGTCTGGTCGACTTTCTTATCAGTAGTTACGGCAGGGACAGTATGCTGGAGTTGCTGAATACCTTCAGAGAGGGCAGCAGCTATGATGGAGCCTTGAGCAAGGTGTACGGTTTTGATATGGATGGCCTGGAGGAACTGTGGCGGGATTATGTTGCCGGGGCGGCGGAGACGGCAGGGGAGAAGGAGACGAAGCCGGCAATGACTATTGGGAGTCGGACATGAAAGAAGAGCTGGTGAAGAAGTCGTTTACCATTCATGATTTGCCTGTTTCCGAGCGGCCCAGGGAGAGGCTGCAGAAGTTCGGGGTGGAAGCCCTATCGGCGCAGGAGGTCCTGGCTTTGATTCTGGGGCGCGGCATTTCCGGGGAGTCGGTGATGGTGACGGCGCAGAGGCTGCTGAGCCAGTTCGGCAGTCTCAGGGGGGTTGCTGGTGCGTCGCTGGAGGAACTGGCCGGCATAAAGGGCATTGGTCTGGCCAAGGCGTCTCAGATTCAGGCAGCGTTTGAGCTGGCGAACCGTGTGGAGGGCTATCCGGAGACGGGTGAGAGGCCGGTGGTCAAGAGCCCGGGGGAGGTGGTGGCTCTGGTGAAGGGGAGGTTAAAGGGGAAAAAGAGGGAGCATTTTCTGGCGCTTTTGCTGGATACCAGAAGCAAGCTGATAAAGATTTCTGAGATATCGGTTGGTAGCCTGGATACCAGCATCGTTCATCCCCGTGAGGTATTTAAGGAGGCGATATCAGCCAGTGCGGCTTCGGTGGTCTTTGTGCATAACCACCCATCGGGTGACCCGATAGCTTCGGAGGATGATATAGGGCTGACCAAGAGGCTGGCTGAGGCCGGGGAGATTGTGGGTATAGATGTTCTTGACCATATTATTATCGGCGGTAAGGACTATGTGAGTTTGAAGAGGGAGGGGATATTCTGAGATTTATATCAACCTCACCCCCTCGGTCCCCCTCTCCTTTCAAGGAGAGGGGGAGGAATAATAAATAATAAATAATAAATAAATAATAAATGAAGGGGCAAAGCCCCTTCAAACTTCCCCTGATATATAGTATTTGCTTTGAGATATAGAGGGAAATGGAGTGGTTATGGTAGTGGCTGAGGAGCCTGTATTCAGGATTGCTGTTTAGTTATTTGAGGGGTTTTTAATGACGGATGGTAGCCGAAAGCGGCTGCGGGTACTGCATACATCGGATTTTCACCTGAACCTGCCCGGTGACCAGGCGTGTGAGTGCCTGGAGGCAGTGGTAGGTCTGGCTATCAGGAGCAGGGTAGATTTGGTCATAAGCGCCGGCGACCTGTTTGACCACAACCGGGTTGGTGATGAGCTAATCAGCTTTGTAGCGGGGCAGCTAGGGCGCCTGACAGTGCCCACGATTATCCTGCCGGGGAACCACGACTGCCTGTTGCCGGGGTCTGCCCATGAGAGGGCGGATTTCTGGAGCGATTGTGCTAATGTCCGAATCATCAGGGAGCCGGACGGGGAGATAGTGGACTTGCCCGGGCTGGGGGTATCGCTATGGGGGAAGGCTATCAGCTCCTACGATGGTGACGTTCAACCGATGGCAGGCATACCGCAGCCCCGGGGGGACGGGCGGTGGAACATTGCCGTGGCTCACGGTTACTGTGTCAGTACCAGGCCTCCCCTTTTTTATAGCTATCTGATTACTGAGGAGGAAATAATTACCTCGGGCTGGGACTACATTGCCCTGGGGCACATTGCTGTTTTCCGGCGCATCTGCGATGAACCGGTAAGGGCTTACTACTGCGGGTCGCCTGCGGTGTCCGGTACGGTCAATCTGGTTGACCTTGCCGAGGAGACGGGTGTGCAGGTTACCCGATGTTTATTGTGAAAGAGAAAGACCTGAAAGGGTGAGGCAGGAAATGAAAGCAGATTTGAAGAAACTGGAGAGGGCTTTTAACCCTGAGTGTGTAGCTGTGGTGGGGGATAAGGGACAGACAAATTATATGTGGCTGCGGGGCCAGAGCACATTCAGGGGGAAGCTCTATTCTGTGCAGGTTGACCCCGGTGAGATAGAGGGTATCAAGTCCCTGGGGGTGGAGAACTACACCAGCCTGCTGGATGTTCCTGGGCCTGTAGACCTGGCGATTGTGGCTGTGCCCCGTGCGGTAGCCCCCAGGATTCTGGAGGACTGCATTCGTAAGGAGGTGGCGGCGGCTCACTTCTTTACCTCGGGCTTTGCCGAGACCGATACTGAGGAGGGGATAAAGCTGGAGCGATTGCTTACAGAGATGGCGGAGAAGGCGGGCTTTCACCTGATTGGACCGAACTGTATGGGGGTCTTCAATCCCGGGGCCGGGATAAGGCAGTCCCTGCGGCAGTATACCGGTTTTGCCGGGCCGGTGGGTTTTATCTCGCAGAGCGGGACTCACGCTATTGCTTTCTCGGAGGAGGCATATCTGCAGGGGGTGGAGATTAACAAGTCGGTGAGCTTCGGGAACGGGGTGGTGCTTGATTCTGCTGATTACCTGGACTACTTCGGGCGTGATGCCGGGATTAAGATTATCGGCATGTATCTTGAGGGGGTGAAGGACGGCAGGAGATTCATCGGGTTATTGAAGGAGGTAGCTGCCCGGAAGCCGGTGGTGATATGGAAGGGGGGGCGGACGGAGGAAGGGGGGCGGGCAATTGCTTCGCACACCGGGTCCCTGGCAGTGCCGCAGGCGATATGGGATGCGGCGGTGAAACAGTGTGGGGCGGTGAAGGTTGCCAGGATGGAAGAGCTTATAGATACCCTGAAGGCTCTGCTGTACCTTGCGCCCGTTTACGGTAACAGGGTGGGTATCGCCGGGGGGTCAGGCGGTCAGTCGGTAGCCATTGCCGATGTCTTTGCCGAAGCCGGGCTGAAGGTGCCCCTGCTTACCGGGGAATCCTATAATGAGCTGGCGACATTCTTTACGCTGATTGGGGGGGGTTACCGCAATCCGATAGACACCGGCAACGTAAATCGTTTGCAGTTGAGGCGCATCATGGAAATCCTGGAGAGGGACGACAATACGGATAACCTGGTGCTTTTGACCTCGGTCGGGGCATTTGCCCGCATGAGAGAGCAGATGGAGGGCGATATCAATTCACTGGTAGATATTAGAAACAGGACGCCGAAGCCGGTGATGGTGACCCTCGGTTTTACTGCTCCTGAGGCGTGGCAGGAAGCGAGGGAGATTATGCAGAGGTTCCGTGACGGCGGTATTCCGACATTTGCTACCCTTGAGCGGGGGGCATGGGCTTTAAAGAACGCTCTGGATTATTACACCACCAGGAGTAGCATGAATGCCCGGTGAAGGTAGCTCTCGGTGCCTGTGGGGTGGCGGGGTCTAACTGCTCCGGCCGGGTAGTCCGGAGGTGCCGCCGCCTTCAATCTCACCCTTGAGCTGCACGATTTCTGCTTCGGCTTTGCCTGACTTTATGGTCAGGAAGCCTACAGTACCGAGTGTATACTGGTAATGGGGGAAGGTGGGGCTGCCGGGGTTCACATAAAGAATGCCGTCACGTTTTTTCAGCGTGCTCTGGTGAGAGTGGCCGAAGATAATAACATCCGGGGTTTTCTTATGCGTGTGCTCGGGCCATTCTCCATAGTGCGATAGCCAGATGGTGACGCCATCCACAGTGATGGTCTGCTCGTGCTTTACACGCCTGTCGTTGGCTATTTCAAAGGGGTCGTCATCGCCCTCGGCAGCCAGTACCGGTGCCACGGCCTCCAGCGCGTCCAGCACGGGAAGGGTGTAGATATCCCCGGCATGGAGGATCAGGTCAACACCGTGAAAAGCCTTCATTATCTGGGGAGGAAGCACCTCCGCTGTCAGTGTACTGAGACCGGCGCGTGTGCCGGGGATGCGGACATGGGTATCTGCAACCAATCCAATAAGCATGTCAGTTAGTTAAATTGTAATTGTAGCCTCTTCGTTTTGTCAAATATAGCTTCAGGTCTGGTCTCTGTCACATCGAGGGGAAAAGATGATAGAATAGGGTGAAGTTAATTTAGGGATTATTTATCTACCTCACCCCCTGTGTCCCCCTCTCCTTCAAAGGAGAGGGGGAATTAAAAAAGAGAGGCTTCGCCTCTCTTAGACTCTCCTTATATTTTTAGAGTGGGGGTTAAAAGAATGACCTGGATGAAATACCTGCCGGTTCAGAGTGGGATAATGAAAATAATAGGTGTCTTGCTTCTGGCGGCGCTACTATGTAGCCTGGTCGTTACCGGCTGCCTGCCGAAGCAGGAAACACCAGAGATTATTACCGGGGACTCTCTTTCCCTGTACGGTATCGACCCGCACACGCTGGACCCGGCGCTTTCGGGGGAGATGACCTCCCATGAGTACATAATACAGATATTCAGTGGCCTGGTCTGCCTTGATGAGAACCTGGGGCCGGCACCTGATATTGCCCGGGAGTGGAAGGTCAGCGGGGATGGCAGGACATACACGTTTTATCTGAACCGTGGTGTCAGGTTCCATGATGGCAGGGAAGTTAAAGCCGGAGATTTCAAGTATTCGTGGGAGCGTGCCTGTAGCCCTGAAACCGGCTCCCACACAGCGCCTACCTATCTGGGGGATATAGTCGGGGTAAAGGACGTGCTGGCGGGGCGGAGCAGGGAAATCAGCGGGGTGAAGGTCATTAACGATTATACGCTTCAGGTGACGATAGAGGCACCCAGGTCTTATTTCCTTTTCAAGCTGGGCTATCCAACAGCCTTCGTGGTGGACAGGGACAATGTGGCGGCAGGGGGTGAGTGGTGGCGCAGCCCCAATGGCACCGGTCCCTTCAAGCTGGGGCAGTGGGATGAGAATGAATTGCTGGTTCTGGAGAGGAACGAGAATTACTACGGAGAGGTGCCCGGCGTCCCTTCGGTTGTCTTTCATCTGTGGGCTGGCGTGCCGATGCGCATGTACGAGACCGGTGAGATTGATGTGACCAGTGCCTCGCTCAGCTACATTGACAGGGTCACTGATGAGGCAGGCCCCTTTTACCAGGACCTGGTGATAGTCCCTGAGTTGAGCTTCCACTACATTGGTTTTAACTGCAGCCGCCCGCCGTTTGATGACGAGAATGTTCGCCGTGCCTTCACCAGGGCTATAGATAAAGATAAACTGGTTTCACTGGTATTCCGGGATATGATGCGGCCGGCAGACGGGATTTTACCACCAGGTATACCGGGTTTCAATGAGAACTTATCGGGGCTGGATTACGATGCTGGTGCCGCCAGGGAGTTTATCAGGGCATCCAGATATGGCGATGTATCTGCATTGCCGCCGATTACGATTACCACTGCTGGCTGGGGAGGGCTGATATCACAGGGGCTGGAGGCTATTGTATACGAGTGGCGCAAGAACCTGGGGGTAGAGGTAAGGGTGAGGCAGCTGGAACCGGAGAGGTTCCTCTATAACCTCATGGAGGAGAAGGATGAGATGTATGTTACGGGCTGGGTGGCTGATTACCCGCACCCGCAGGACTTCCTGGAGGTGCTGTTTCACAGCGGGGTTGAGTATAACTACGGTGAGTACAGCAGCCCTGAGGTAGATGCCCTGCTGGAGAGGGCCGGAACGGAGCTGGACACGGGGCAGAGTATGAGGTTGTACCAGGAGGTTGAGCAGAAGCTGGTTGAGGATGCTGCCTGCCTGCCCTTGTGGTTCGGGGAGAACTACGTTCTGGTGAAGCCATACGTTAAGGGGTACAGTCTCAACGGGCTGGGCTTCCCGAACCTGAGTAGCGTGTATGTAGAACCTCGTTAGCTATTAGTGCGTTAGCAAAATGTCAGCAAAATTATTTTAATTGGTCGCTACAATTTTCTATTCGTTTGATGTAAACTAAAGAAAATGTTTGATACACGTATCGGGACTGATTTAAAGCTCACTAACGAAGAAAGAAGCGTTCTTGTATATTCTAATGTAGAATGGCCTACCATTCCCAGTGAAGTAACGCCTGATACGCTGATTGATAATTTCAATTTAAATTGGCGTGAGAAAGACCTGCCTGAGAAAGAGCGAACCAAACATGTTCACCGATTGCATCCTTATCTCGGTAAATTCATTCCACAACTGGTCGAGATATTTATTCGTAAATACTTTCATGCTGGTCAAACAATTCTAGACCCATTTTGCGGTTCTGGAACTACATTAGTACAGGCTAATGAATTAGGTGTTAATTCAATTGGCTATGACATATCCGCTTTTAATGTAATGCTTAGCCGAGCCAAAGTTCACAATTACGACCTTAAGCTAGTTCACACAGAAGTAATGGATGCATTAACTAAATTGCGTAAACTTAGACAAGATAAAACCCAACTGAGACTTTGGGAAGAACAAGCAACTGAATTATACATTCCTAAGACAGGCAATGAGTATTTGCGACAATGGTATTCACCAGACGCTTTAGCCGAACTCCTAGCTTATCGCCACTTAATTCAAAAAGAGTGTTATCACTACCGAGATTTGTTAAATATAATATTATCTCGTTCAGCTAGATCAGCGCGTTTAACAACTCACTATGACCTGGACTTTCCAAAACACCCCCAGACAGAACCGTACTGGTGTTATAAACATTCAAGAACTTGTTACCCAACTAATGAAGCCCTAAAATTTATAAGTCGCTATAGTTTAGACACGCTTCGTAGAATAGAAAAATTCTCTTCATTACGAACTAATGTGAAGGTAGAGGTTCGCCATGCCGATAGCCGTCTTGGGAAATTCCCCCAGATTCACGGAGTAATAACAAGTCCTCCATATGTTGGTTTAATCGATTATCACGAACAGCATGCATATGCCTATCATTTATTAGGATTAAAAGACAGACGAATAGCAGAAATAGGCTCAGCAGTTAATGGTTCTAGTAAAAAATCCAAAAAACAATATCAGCTTGACATTGCTAAAGTCTTCCGTAAGGCTTTGGACGCAATGATAAAAGGCGGGCTGTTAATAGTTATTGCTCATGATTCTGCAAACCTTTATCCTGAAATAGCTTCTCTATGTGAAGTAGACCAAGTAGCAGTAATAAATCGACATGTTAATCGCCGGACAGGCAGGCGTTCAAGCCAGTTCTACGAGTCTATATTTATATGGCAAAAGTCGTAAATATTTCAATAAGGTAATTTTATGAATAATAGTCGCGATATAAAAATTGCTATCCAGGATGTAATAAAATCTATGATGGATAGGGTAATGGACAAAGTTCTTATCACTGCCCCTTTTTTAAAAGACCAACACAATGCCAATAAACCTCTCTATGCAGCTTTAGTTCCTGATGAAATATTTAAAGGTTCGCATTTTGAACGTAGATTTGTCACTCCATTCGGCAACGTTTGGGAGAATCTTGCAGTAGTAGCGGCTATTGCAGGACTTGGCAAGGGCGTCACACATTATAGAATTGACGGTATTGTAAAAGCAGAAAGGCTCCGACGTATTACAGAAATACTAAACACATTAGAGCATTCCGGTAGGGGTGAAAAGAAGGTCCAGCCTGATTGGGATAGAGAACTCAAATATATACTCGAAGGTTCTGGGGAAGATATACCTGTAACTGTCATTTGTGATGTTTATGCCGAGGATACTAAAAGTGGTAAACGATATGCTTTTGAACTTAAAGCACCATTGCCAAATAGCGACCAGACTAAAGTCAGTAAAGAAAAGCTTTTGAAACTATATAGTATGAATCCGATTCAAATAGATGAGGCCTACTATGCATTACCATATAATCCTTATGGTCGTAGGGAAAATTATAGTTGGAGCTTCCCTGCAAGATGGTTCAATATGAAAAAGGATAGAGTCGTTCTTATCGGAGAGGAGTTTTGGGAAAAAGTAGGAGGACTTGGTACTTATAAGGCATTTATTGATGCTGTTAATGAAATTGGCCGTGAATACAAAGACAGAATATATAGAGAATATCTCGGCATAGAGCCTCCTGCCGATGCATACGAATCAATACTCTAGACCTAGTTGCACACTAGCCTTAAAACCCTCTGTTCCTACTATAGTTAAGCTTTATTACCAATGAGGGCGGCAAGTCCTCTTCAAAATGGCGGAGGGGGTGGGATTCGAACCCACGGTCACCTTGCGGAGACAACGGTTTTCAAGACCGCCACCATAGGCCTCTCGGTCACCCCTCCTGGCTTAAGTTTTTAGTAATCTACCTTAACATAATCACGGGTTGCTACTAATTCTTTTATCTTCTAGCACTTTCATTATGCTCGAACTGTAAAGCTCCGTCAAACTGGACTCTTTTTTGGGGGGCATGCCGATCTACTACACATTTATGATTGCCTGCGAGCTACTACAACTGAAGTTATTAGTATACCTATGGCATAGAATAGCCACATAAATACTATTTCAAATAGGAATCGACCGGACACGCTCCAGTCGATTATTACCCTTGTTAATTCTATTGGTGCGTATAAGGTTAAAAGGCAGACCAGCACTATCAGTAAACCCTTCATTCCTGATTCTTACTCTCTTTTTTCGGCTTCACATCTCTATTTTAAGAAGCAGGCGTATATTTTCCATAAATATGCTGTACTATTCTGTAAATATACTGTTAAACTCCCTTAATAATTGTGGTATTACTTTGGAATTGCGACAACATTTCATAAAGCGACGGTTAATATCACAAGATGTGGTAATTGATGACGCCGGATGCAAAGAAGGTGTATCTTCCTGCTGGAAGGCATCCTTATAAATTGGAGGGATACACCTTGGCAACATCATGCCAGAGGGAAAATAGTGAAAGATGAGGAATGAGGTTCGTGATGCTTCGACCTGTGTCCAGAAAGGGGCTTGAAAGGTGTTAATCGCTTTTCTGGAAGAGGAGATAAATGCCTTTCGGGGGTGACATCGCTATTAGTGTGGATAAGTATTCCGCAGTTGCAGGAACAGGCATCTCATGTCTAGCAGGTAACAGTAGGTTTGAGGCTAGTATAAATATACACTCCATATGACGCCAATTACATTCTGATGCAGCGCCTTTGATATAGTATGTTGTTTAGTTTATCCCGATGCTTGAGTTATACATGAATAACCCACCCCAGTTTACTGAGGTGCTATTCACTTTTTGACCGCCTGGATATAATTCCAGCTAGCTTTGACCATATAAGTCTCATCTTCCTTCCCAATTCCTCTCTCCATATTTTTCTTCTTGCTGAAAGGAAGACAATTAGCCCTGCTACTATTATTACCCCGGTAATGATGCCAGCAATGAGCGGCCAGTTGAAAGGTGCAGTTGGTGGGGAAGCTGCTGGTATAGCCGGTGGAGAAGCTGCTGGTGCTTCCTCTGCCCTGACTGTAAATGAATCAGTAAGTCCATTAATATCTACGGTATAGGTATCAGCGACATTTCTGGTTATACTAAAAGATACTTGTTGGCTGGCGTCAGCATCCAGAGTAACCTCTTGGCTTGTTTCTACTATCCCGTTTATCTTTAAGACTGCGGTGTAGCTTCCCTCTACATCGCCAGTGTTGACCACGTCAGCAGTAATAGTAACTACTTCACCGTTCATAACCTGACTTGGGGTAACTTCCAGATTGCTTACGGTGAATGTCGCCGGTTCAGCAACTTCCTCAACCTGCTCCGGAGTTGCTGCAGGTGGGCTTACAACAATATTGACGGACTCCGTGACTTTTCCGATAAGCCCGAATACCGAGAGTCCATCGGGCGAAACGCCCTCGAATATGGCGCGTCCTTGCTCATCATATCCAAGGCATTGAGTCTCCAGTATCTGTTGTTCCCCACTCTCCGGATCAAAGCGGTATATCTTGATTTCATCCACACCGCCATGTGTCTCAACCCACCCAGTTCCGACTTTCATGATTATATTAGCACTCTGGATATCGGTATCATTCTCCAGGTTTGTTTTAGTAATATTAATCACATAGGCAGTAGCAAAATTCCCCATTCCAGCAGCAGTAGCCGCCAGTTGGAAAGCACTCTGGGCTTCCGTATCCGACTCTAGAGAGGTAGTTATCTTCACCTCAGCATCTACGGGCAGAGTATTGAGGTCGAGGGTTACTGTGCTTGCCACTTCACCCAGTGAGGAATCTTCGGATGTAAAGTCTTTAGTTGTGAACTCTGCATACGCGTTGATTGATAATACCTCAGCCACAGCAGTAGTGCCGGTGCCGGTAGCGTCTCCTGTCTTAATAGTCAGGGCCGATTGGAGGGCTTTCTCCTCATCCACTATCTGAAACCTATAACTACCTGTTTCTGCAGATTGACTCGGAATTACGAGTGTATTATCTTTGAATGTAACTCCGTTCGGGTCAGTGAAAGAATCCAGTGTTGCCCCTTCATCAAGTGCTACCGGGATATTTACATTTAGAGTCTCTTCGTCAGTAGTAACGGTTATGTCCCCACCCGTGACATTCAATTCGTTACCATCAGTATCGGTACCTGTTGCGTCGGGGGACGTAGCAAGTATATCTTCCTTTTGCGTATCACTCGGCGGCACTGGCGCAGCCCCACCTCCTCCACTACTTGGTCTGACATAAGTAAAGCTATCAGTAGCCTCAGTAGATGTATTGCCTGCCTCATCAGTGGATTTAGCCTTCACCGTAAAGGCATGACCATTGCTAAATGTGACAGAGCTGGTGTCATAGGTCCAGTTGGCGCTGGCGGTAGCATTAAGCCAAGCCTCGGCATCTTCCCAGGAGTTGCCATCCCAATACTTGCTGACAGTAGTATCGTTGATTGATATCTGGACGCTGGCTACCTGACCCGGTGAAGTATCGGACTCCGTGCCGCCTATCTGGGCAAGGGACCTCACGCTATCAGCGATGTTGTTAATCGTTACCAAGGGGTTGGTAACGTCATACACAAAAGTAATGACAGCAGTGCCTTCGAGGGTATTGCCTGCCTTATCGGTAGCCTTTGCTTTTACCTCATAGCCATGGGCATCAGTCCAGTTGGGTAAGGTAATATTATCCGTCCAGCTACCAGTGGTATTGTCGGTGGTCGCATCGTGTGTGGTGGCCAGCCAGGTCACCGCATCTTCCCACGCGTCGCCATCCCAGTATTTGGTATCGGTGGTATCCTTGATGTAGAAGGTGGCCGAATCAGCATTCATACCGGCGCCACTGGCATCATCACCGACCTGGCCGGTGAATGTTGTCGGCACCGAGGCGGCGTTGTAGGTTGTGCCGTTAACCGGGGCGGTTACACTGGCCGTATCAGGGTCATTGGCATCGATAACCAGAGCCTTGTTGGCGCCCAATGAGTTAGCTTCTCCCGGTACTGGCAGGGTCAGGGTGGCATCGTTGCCAGCGCCGTCTTTTATTGTTCCCCCATTTAACTTGAGGGAAGTTGTTGTCTTGTAATTGAGGTCGGAAGAGGTATCTCCGGTCTGGGCTGTATAGCGGAAGGTAAGTGTAGCGGTGCCGGTACCGCTCTGGTAAGCAGCATTCCGGTCGGTAGTGCCGGTCTCAATCTCGAGGTAAGGAGCACCGGCGACATTAACCGCTTCACTGAAGGTTACCGTGATATCAATCACCTCACCGGTGGTATAGGCACCATCAGCTTTGGCCGAGGTCACACCGGAGACGGTAGGGGCAAGCTGGTCGTTGAGGGTCTTGGCTCCGGTAGTCTCAGAGGTAGCGGCAGGATTGCCGGCGGCATCATAGATTGAGTTTTCCGCTGGCTTGACCTCAACGGTCTCAACCCCGCTGGGCGTGCCGGTGATACTCAGCTCAACACGGATAACAGTCTCACCGCCGCTTAAGGCGCCACCACTGTTGTTTTTCACACCGGAGATGGTAGCCGCGGTGGCATTACCGCTGTTCTGGGTAAAGGTCAGGCTGAAGTCTGAAGTCTCTAAGTCGCCGCTGCCGCCATTGGTATTATAGACTCCCTCATCAAAGGTTACCGAGACATAGGCGTTATCGGAGGCTAAAGCTCCACCAGAGATGGTGGGAGCAGTGGTGTCGGCTACGATAAAGTTCCAGGTAGTTTTATCGGCTATGCCGGCGTAGCTGTTGCCGGCATCATCATCGAGGGCGGTAGCATCTATCTTCACATAGTAGCCCGTGGCGCTGGCCATGGTACCTGACGGGTTGATGGTAACCTGGGTGGTAGAGACGGTGACATTGGCGTCGGTGAGGGCAATGGTCTCGAAGACATTGTCGCTGGAGTCATAGATCACGATGTTGCCGGTGCCCTTGACCATGCTGTCGTCGAAGGTGAGCACCAGGTTGGCGCTCCCGGATACTCCGGTGGCCCCATCGGCAGGACTGTAGGTCTGGACGGTAGGGGCAAGCTGGTCGTTGAGGGTCTTGGCTCCGGTAGTCTCAGAGGTA
>CAZEBT010000020.1:12638-14943 GCA_964510485.1 uncultured Dehalococcoidales bacterium
AGGCGTTATCGGAGGCTAAAGCTCCACCAGAGATGGTGGGAGCAGTGGTGTCGGCGGTTCCCGTCCCCTGTATGGAGAAGTCGTAGGGGTTTTCGTCACTGTCGTTGTTGGTGATGGACAGGGTCGCCGACCTCGTGCCCGTAGCAGACGGATTGAAGGTTACCTGGAAAGTGGTGTTGCCGCTAGCAGCCACCGGCGTTGTCGCGTTGGCGGTGACCGTAAAATCAACGGCGTCAGTGCCGCCTACCGCTATCATCGGGGTTCCGGAAAGGGTAAGCTCTGCCGTGCCGGTGTTCTTGATAGTAAAAGTCCTCACCACTGTGCCCGATGTCACATCGGTAGAGCCGAAATCAGTGTGGTCTGTTGTAGACGGCTCGCTGTCTCCATCGGCAATCTCGGTTGAGTTGCCTTCTACGCTCATCTCGGGAGTAGGAATAGCGAGGACAATATCCCTTGATTGAACATTGGAATTTTGATCCCCGTCATTAACCTGAAAGGAAACTGTCCGTGTGTTTTCTGTTGACGCAAGGGAATTGTTGGAATAGGTCATACTCCGTAAGGCGGTATCCCAGTTGGCAATGGTCGCCGTACCCGTCAGTGTTAGAATGCCGGTTGTGGAATTCCAACTCCCCGAGATGCCGTTTTGGTTAACAAAAGCCAAGACATCCTTTCCAGATTCGAAGTTACCGGTGATGGAAACTGTGCCGCTCTCAAAATTGGTATCATCATTATCAAACCCGGTGATAGTTGAGGTGATTACAGTGGCAGCATCACCAACAGTATAGGCAATTGAAGTTTCTTCAATACCTGAGAGTATGGGATTATTGGGTGTGAATCTTGTAAAGCCGGTTCCGGCCTCTCCCTGAACAATATATAATGAATTGTTGTAGACGACGATGGATGAATCGTTAATGGTAAAAGGAAGCGTCAGGGTGTTGTTCCACTCTCCAGCCCCCAGGTCGTAGGAGTATAAATTTGTCCCACCGTAACCGCCCATACAATAATAATAGGCATCGAATATCGCCGAACCGAGGACCGCTTTATCAGGAACATTGGCCAAACCCTCCCAAGTATTGGTGGCTACTTCGTATCTCTTATAAGGTACCGTCCCATTCCCATCGTGAGAATAGAAATAACCATTATGGTATTCCAACCCACCCCAGGCCTGAGTGGTCGTGGCAGTCAATGATACCCACTCGCCAGCACTTATATCCCATTTCTTGAAAGTGCCACTAGCCGAAACATAGATATCCGTCCCGTCAGTTGCAATATTACCACTATTGAGTCCTCCGGAGATAGTTGACCATGTGTTGGATGTAATATCGTATACCGTCATATCATTATCCCCTCCCTCACCAAAGGGGTCACCAAAGGGATCAAAAGGAGACTCGCAATAACTGTTGTAAATCTTGCCGTTCAAATAGGTGGCTCCTCCATTATTCCCTGAATTTCTTGGGCAGGCAGCTAAAGTGGACCAGGTATTTGCTGCGGGATTATAGCTGTAGTAATTTGTGCTACTCTGGTCTCCCTGCCCGTACATCAATCCTGTTGTTGGGTCCACTGTAAAACAGGTTAAGTTCATGGGACAATTCGCCAAGGTAGTGAAGGTGCCTGCAATGGTGCCCGCCATGGCGGAGAGAGGAGCTATCAGCAAAAGCAGCATCAGTAGGAGAGGGAGTAGAAGAACCGGTGTGATGAAACGCATAATATTTTTGGATTTTGACATGATAATCTCCTTATGGTTTAGGTCTTCGTGTCTCCCCTGTTAAACATCCTTGCTTTTGCTGGTCCTCTTAACCTCGGCTTTGATTCTCTCCAGGTCTTCCTCGCTAAAAATTCTCCAGCCTCTCCTGTCTTTAATTGGCTCTTCAATCACACCGCGTTTGAGCCAGCGTAACAGGGTAGACCGTCCAATGTTGGCTTCATGGCATGCTTCCAGCATTCTGTAGCATACTTTTCCGTCAATTTTAACTGGCATAGATAAAACCCCAGAGTAAAGACGTAGGTAGACATAGGTCAATACATGTCATTTTATCTACGAGGAATCACAAACAGGTCACAATGGGAACGCGGAAACTCACAGAAATACCACATTTCCTCGTTTAGAAATACTGACACAGGATGCTTTTTCTTTTCTAATATTTTCATTCATCTGCTACCCGGGGGGATTACCGACATAATAGCTATTTCTGGAAATATCTCAATTTGACTAAATGTTAAATAATGAAGCTGTAAAAACAAAAAAGCACCTTAACAACTGAATAATGAAGCTCTGACCTGAACGCTTGCCCTCTTTGAAAGGGGG
>CAZEBT010000021.1:0-2613 GCA_964510485.1 uncultured Dehalococcoidales bacterium
GAGATGGACGGCTTTGATACCAATACCAGCGTGATTGTCCTGGCGGCTACCAACCGGCCTGACATACTTGACCCGGCACTGCTCCGCCCGGGACGATTTGACCGGCGGGTAATTCTTGACCTGCCTGATGTTGTTGGTCGCACCGGAATTCTCAAGGTACACTCCAGCGGTAAACCACTGGCTAAATTGGTTGACCTGGAGGTACTGGCCAAGCAGACAGTCGGTTTCAGCGGTGCCGACCTGGCTAATTTGATGAATGAGGCGGCTATTCTGGCTGCCCGGCGTGGCCATAAAGCCATTGAGATGGAGGAGCTTGAGGAGTCTATTGACCGCGTGATTGCCGGTCCCGAGAGAAGAAGCAAGAAGATAAGCCCCAGGGAGAAAGAAATCACCGCCTATCACGAGGCAGCACACGCCCTGGTTGCCAAAATCCTGCCCAATGCCGACCCGCCACGCAAAATATCAATAGTAGCCAGGGGTATGGCACTCGGTTATACCAAGATGCTCACCGAAGACCGATACCTGAAAACCCCCTCCCAGTTCAATGATGAGATTGCTACCCTGCTCGCCGGGCATACTGCTGAAAAGCTGATTTTTAACGAGGTGACCACAGGTGCTGCCCATGATATCAAGCTGGCAACCAGCCTCGCCCGCAGGATGGTTACTGACTTTGGAATGAGCGACAAACTGGGACCGCGCACCTTCGGTGACAAGCAGGAGCTGGTATTCCTCGGCCGTGAAATCTCCGAGCAAAAGGACTACAGTGATAAGACAGCCAACACAATTGATAAGGAAATCGATAGAATTATCAACAATGCTCATAAGGTAGCCAGGGAGATACTGACTGAAAACAGGCCCAAACTGGTCCAGATTGCCGAAAAGCTTGTTGTCAGTGAAACGTTGGAGGCTGATGAACTGGAGGCACTATTCAGCGAAGCGGTACCATCGCCTGAGCCGGAACCCGTAGCAACACCGGCACCGGCATCGGTAGAAACCAGGGCTAAAAAAGTCAGGCCCAAGGCAAGGAAGGCTCCGGCTATTCCTCCACTGCTCCCCAAGCAATCTCCGGCTACCCCCGATTAGATATCGGGTAGCCTCAGTAAATCCTGAACCTGATACCTCACATAATGATTGAGATTACAGAAAAACCCATCTCCCCCGAGCTGGTGGTCAGCAGGGTCAAGACTGATGACAGTGGCTGTGTGGTCACCTATGTCGGGCTGATTCGCCGGTATTCCCGGGGCAAGCAGGTTACTTCCATCGAATACGAAGACCCAGAAGGACTGGCCGCCAGCCGATTACAGGGGATAGTTGATGAAGCCAGACAGCGGTGGCAGGTAGAAAATATCGCCTTCACTCACAGGGTAGGTAAATTGAGAGTCGGGGATATCAACCTGGTCGTCGCTGTCGCCTCGGCACACCGCCGGGAGGGATTCGCCGCCTCTCAGTATATCATTGACGAGTTCAAGCGAATAAAACCTACCCGCAAGGTTGAGACCTACCAGGACGGCAGTACGCTGGTTGAAGGAGAATAGTATTGCTGGTGCCAGTACCGGTTTCCCGGCTGGCTATTTCCTCCGCGTGATAATGTATTCGGCCAGGTCTACCAGTGCCTGACGACTGGCACTATCCGGCAGTTGTTTCAGGCGTTTACAGGCACGGCTGGAATATTCAGAGGCAAACTCGAAGCATTCTTCAATGATTGGTGAGTTCCGAATTGATTCAATTGCCAGCCTGATATTCTCCTGTTTATCACCGTTCTCAAACAGTCTCTTTACCGGGTTATCTTCAGGATAGTGCTCCAGAAGAAGCATCGCCGGCAGGGTAAGGGTGCCCTGTGTCAGGTCAGAGCCTACCGGCTTGCCCAGCTCCTCCTCTGTGCCTGTGAAATCCAGGATATCATCCACTATTTGAAAGGCAATACCGAGGTTGTAGCCGTAGTCCCTCAGAATCTCTATTGACTCCTCCGGAGCCTCGCTCAAAATAGCCCCTGACTCCGTTGCCAGGTTAAATAGTGAGGCGGTTTTGCTGGCAATCCTCTGCAGGTAGTTCTCACGGGTCTGCTCCAGACTGAAGGCGCTGTGTGCCTGGGCTATCTCTCCGCTGGATATAATCATAAGGGTCTGGGAAAAGAGCTTGATTACCCGCACATTCTCGGTATCGGCTGCAAGCCGGCCTGCCCTGGCAAACAGGTAGTCACCAAGCAGTACCGCCTGCTCCACCCCCCACAATTCGTTAATTGTTGGCCTGCTCCAGCGAACGGCTGAGTTGTCTATGGTATCGTCGTGGACCAGGGTGGCAAGGTGCATAAGCTCAACTGACATGGCTACGGGCATAAGGCGCTCCAGGCTGTAGTTGTGGAACTTGCCCGCCAGGAGAGCCAGGATGGGGCGAATCCTCTTACCACCCCCCTGCAGGCCGTAGTCCAGCAGTCCAGATAGCCATTGAGAATCAACCCGGCTCACCGACTTTAGCTCCTCCTCCACCCTGGCTAAATCTTCCCGAACCGGTTCAAAAATATCACCTAGCTCCAATGTTCCCCCCTTCTCAATCAGGGTAAACAGGTATGTTATCAGCGCACCTGCCCCAGTCGGCCGGTCTCCTGCTCTATCA
>CAZEBT010000021.1:2713-5371 GCA_964510485.1 uncultured Dehalococcoidales bacterium
AGCACCCGGTGCACCAGGTTTCCGTAGGTTGCCACCAGTTCATCGTTGTTGCGCCGCACAAACTCACGCCACGAGAAATCGGTATCCCCTGTCTCCGGCATGTTTATTGATAGTGCGTATCGCAGCGGGTCGGGGTCGTAGCGGGAGAGGTAGTCCGGCAGCCAGACCGCCCAGTTCTGGCTGGTGGAAAGCTTCCTGCCCTCTATGGTCAGGAACTCGTTAGCCGGCACGTCGTAGGGAAGACTGAGCCCCCCATAGCCCATCAGTATTGCCGGCCATATAATTGTGTGAAAGGCGATATTGTCCTTGCCGATAAAATAATAGCTCTTCGCCTCATCCTGCCAGAAGGAGAGCCACCTATCCTCATCCCCGGTAGATTTCGCCCACTCCCTGGTCGCTGACAGGTAGCCGATAACCGCCTCAAACCAGACGTAGATACGCTTGTCCTCAAAACCACCTACCGGCACGGGTACCCCCCACTCTATGTCACGGGTTATCGCCCGGTCTATCAACCCCTCTTCCAGATAGCGCATTGTGAAATTCGCCACATTCTGTCGCCACCTTGCCTCCTGGCTTCGCTCCTTTACCCATTCCAGGAGCCTGTCCCTGAAGGCGGGCAGTCTCAGGAAGAAGTGCTCCGAGTCCTTGAAAACCGGGCTTGTGCCGCAGAGGCGGCAATGCGGCTCAATCAGCTCCGGGGTATTCAGGGGCTTGCCGCACTCCTCACACTGGTCGCCGCGTGCCCTCGCTGATTGGCAGTACGGACAGGTCCCCTCAACATAGCGGTCAGGCAGGAAACGCTCACATTCGGGGCAGTAAGCCTGTGATACCGTGTCCTTGCTGACGTACCCCCTGTCAAGCAGGGTAAGAAATATGTCCCTGACTACCTCAGCATGGTTGGCGGTACCGGTTGTGGTAAACAGGTCAAAGGAGATGCCCAACCTCTGCCAGGAATCAAGAAACTCCCGGTGGTAGAACGCCGCTATCTCAGCCGGGGTCTTGCCTTCCTGTTCTGCCTTGATGGTGATTGGCGTACCGTGCTGGTCTGAACCCGATACCATCACAACCTCGTTCCCCCGGGTGCGGTGGTAGCGGGCAAAGATGTCGGCCGGTAGATATGCCCCGGCAATCTGCCCCAGGTGCAGCGAGCCGTTGGCATAGGGCCAGGCTACACAAACAAGAATTCTCTCACCCATTCTCCCCTACCTGACTAGGTGCTTGCTGACAGCACAGCTAGGTTAGCTGAGTCTCGCTGGGGAAAAAGGTCAGCACCTGCTCACCCTTCTCCTCTCTATACTCAGCGTATCCCTTCTTCAGGCAGCAATCAACGCAATAGTATGACTTTTTACCGCCCTCAACCTGAGCGCTATCTTCCCCGTCAATCAGCAAATAGCGCCCAGAGTACGCTATGGTCCGTTGACAGCCATCACACCGGATATTCCCCAGAGATATACATCCTCGGCGCACAGTCCTGACTCCTCTCCAGATTCTCGTTTCTTATTATATATTATACCAGATGCCCGAGACCTCAAAGCAGCCTGACCCAGGCACGATAGAGCTCCCTCTTTGATAGCCCTGTTTCTCCAGCCAGTTTTGATACCGCCTCCCTGGCTGTTACCCCGGACAGGTGCAGGTTCCGCAGCCTCCCCTCAATATCCTCGGTCAATTGCGGCTTGTCCCTGCCCTTCTTGCCCTCAATAATCAGGGTGAACTCTCCCCGTGGCTCAGCGAAATGCTCCCTCGCCTCGCTTATCCTGCCCCGAAAGACCTCTTCGTGAACCTTGGTAAGCTCGCGGCAGACGGCTACTCTTCTATCACCGAGAGTAAGGAGTATGTCATTTAGCGTCACCAGAAGCCGATGAGGAGCCTCCAGAAGCACGATAGTAACGGGTTCTTCTGCGATTGAACCTAAAAGCCGCCGCCTGTCACCAGCCCGGCGGGGTAGAAAGCCCAGATAGGTAAACCTGTCGGTAGCCAGCCCCGAGATGGCAAGCGCTGTGGTAATGGCTGAGGCTCCGGGGATGGGGACAACCGGGAACCCCCGCTCGCTGGCAGCCACAACCAGCTCGTAACCGGGGTCGGATATGCCCGGCATACCGGCATCGGAGACCAGGGCTATGTCCCCCTCTTCAAGACGACCCAGAATGTAGGGCAGCTTGCTCCACCTGCTGTGCTTGTGGTAGCTGGTCACCGGCGTTTTGATGCCGTAGGTGGTAAGGAGCCCCTTCGTTTTGCGGGTGTCCTCAGCAGCAATAAGCTTCACTTCCTTCAGAGTGCGCAGGGCACGCAGCGAAATATCCTCCAGATTACCGATGGGCGTGGCTACAACGTACAGCGTGGGCATTACCTTTATAAAGCTATCAGAAGTCCGTTGCTGAGTCAAGCACCCAGCCTGTATCATGATTTGCTTGACTGAGGGATTGTTAATTGACCTTACTCGCTTAATATATATTTTTATTTTTATTTATAAGGTAACCCCATCCCCCTTTAAGCACCCAGAAAAAATCTTCGATTTTCCTGGGAACCCGCTTTATCCCCCTTCCCCTTGATAAGGGGAAGGGGGAACTGGCTATATAAGAGAGGCTTCGCCCCTCTAAAACTCCCCTTATTTGTGGTGGGCTTTACCCATTTAAAACTCCCCTTATTTGTGGTGGGCTT
>CAZEBT010000021.1:5471-14535 GCA_964510485.1 uncultured Dehalococcoidales bacterium
CCTTATTTGTGGTGGGCTTTACCCATTTAAAACTCCCCTTATTTGTGGTGGGCTTTACCCATTTAAAACTCCCCTTATTTGTGGTGGGCTTCGCCCCTCTGCTGTTTTGGCTTTGGTTATTAGCCTTATTATTGCAAATGCCACCGCTCTGACTGGTATGGTATGATTAAAGTGATTCTATGCTTGAGGAGGGATTCCGTGGAATTAAAAGAAATCAATGATGCCATCAATACTTACATTCGACCGCAAACCTTCCCTCTCGCAATCCGCATGGTTCAGGCGGATGAACTTCCTGAGAGGGTCAGGTTGCCTATGCGCGACCTTGGCTTTAAGGTTGCTCTGTGCCAGGCAATAACTATGGCTCGCCGCTATGGGTGGGTAATAGCCCAGAGCTTGGAAGACTCTAGCTGCTCCTATGGCGCCCTCACTCTGGGCTTACTGTACCCCAAAGAGGGCTGGCTCGACGGCAGCTTTGGCGAAACAATCGGACAGGGTAGAGAGGCAGCCGCCGAAAGCGCTCGGAGCATGCCCAGATTGGAATACGGACGCTACAGCCATGTTCTCTTGGCTCCTCTGGAGCGGGCTACCTTTGAGCCCCATGTAATTGCTGTCTACGGCACTCCAGCTCAGGTAATGAGGCTGGTGCAGGGCAGGTTAGCTATGGGGGGTAATACTCTTACCGCTAGGGTAAGCTCTGGGACAAGCTGTGGCAACTGCGTTGCCATGCCTATTATCACCGATGAATGCCAAGTCGTTATGCCGGGACCCGGTGAGCGAATCAACTGCTCAACTCAGGACTCCGAAATGGCTTGTTCCATTCCGGCTGGCAAGATAGTAGGCGTGGTCAAGGGATTGGAGGCAAGTCACCGCGCCGGTATCGCTCGTTATCCCACTCCCAACCATCTACGCTTTCAACCTCAGCATCCCTCCTACATCATGCAACTCTGGGACTATATTTCAGCAGAGAACTAACCGTCTCCATAAGAAAATAAATAATATTTCAGGCGAGTGTCGGGATTTTCCTTGACTTTCAATTCTTCCGTTTGCTATACTATGAGCAAAAGGGGAAAGCAAAATGACCACCCCCCAGTTCAAGCAGCTCCGCCGTTCCTATGGTTTTGATGAAGTTGCTATTGTCCCCGGTGATGTAACCATCAACCCTGACCAGACCAACATCGATTTCCAGATAGAAGACCTCACCTTTACTATTCCTATTTTGGCTGCTGCAATGGACGCCGTAACCGATGTCAACTTCGCCGTCCTGCTGAGCAATCTCGGCGGGCTGGCTGTCCTCAATCTGGAGGGTGTACAGACGCGGTACGAGAACCCTGAGGAAGTGCTGGCGGAGATTGCCCAGGCGCCTGATGCCGATGTTACTGCCCTGCTGCAAAAGGTCTATTCCCAGCCGATTAAGGAAAAACTGGTTGGCGAAAGAATCCGGGCAATCAAGAAGGCAGGGGCAGTATGTGCCGTCTCGGTAACGCCGGCTAATACCAAACGGTTTGCCCCCACAGTGGCTGAAGCCGGGGCTGATATTCTCATCGTCCAGTCCACAGTTACCAGCGCCCGGCACATATCCAAGAGTGCCCGCGGCCTCGTCTTCTCCGAGCTTCGGGAAATGGTACCCATACCCGTTGTGGTTGGCAACTGTGTCAGCTACAGTGCCTGCCTGGAGATTATGAGAACAGGAATCTCAGGTGTCCTGGCTGGCGTCGGGCCCGGTGCTGCCTGTACCACCCGGGAAGTCCTCGGTGTCGGTGTCCCCCAGATAACCGCCACTATAGACTGTGCCGCTGCCAGAGACCAGTACCAGCGCGAGTCGGGGCGGTATGTGCCGATAATTACCGACGGCGGTTTCCGAAAGGGTGGCGATGTCTGTAAAGCAGTTGCCGCCGGTGCCGATGCCGTAATGATAGGCTCTGTCCTGGCTCAGGCTAAAGAGTCACCGGGTCTCGGCTATCACTGGGGTATGTCTCACCCACACCCGGCACTCCCCAGAGGCACACGAATAAGGGTCGGCACCACCGGTACTCTGGAGCAAATCCTCTTCGGCCCCACCTCAGTCACCGACGGCAGTCAGAACCTTGTCGGGGCGCTGCGCACCGCAATGGGCGTCTGTGGCGCATCCACCATCCCCGAAATGCACCAGGCTGAGATGGTTATTGCCCCCGCTATCACCACCGAAGGTAAATCCTGGCAGCTATTGCAGTCGTAGCATTGGTGCCAGATGAATCGCTACTGAAACTCCTCTTCCTCCGTTTCCGCCACCACACCACTCTCTCCACCGGCACGCGGTAACAGGGCCTCTCTCTTCTCCCGCTTGCGTGGTATCGGGAAGGTCAGTCCATCAATTGTCTGGCGCAAGCCCTTCACTACTCCGGTGCCCGCCTCAACCACCACTCCATCCACCCCGGCTTCCCACAGGGCCTGAAGCTCACCGGCGCTCACACCGGGCGGTACCGAGACTAAAAGAGGCTTGGTCAGTAGAGTTGCCAGGCGCTGGAAGAGCATCAGCTCATACCAGGTAAGGGGGTCCTTCCCCTTCTCCTCGCTGGTAACCAGGACCGCATCCACCGGCAGTTCATTCACTGCCCTTAGAAGTCCTTCACTGAGCGATGCCTCCACCTGCAAAATCTTACCCGCTTCATCACCCCCGGCCATCGTCAGCGGTGTGCCGGCCGCCGGAAAGACCACAAAATCACAGCCCTGCCTCACTATTTGCCTGACCTTCCCCGGAGCAATGTCTCCCAGCCACCCTCCCCAGGGGACCTCAGCCATAGCCTCAGATATCCTTTTCAGGGTCTCTCTGCCCGAACTGGCTCTGGAGACAGGCAGCAGAGCGGCGTCAGCCCCGCCAGTATAGTCAGCCAGGCTATCAATATCCCCCTCTGCCAGACGGGCAACAAGCTGTATTTTCGGCTTTTCCAGGGCTGCTGGCGCCCTCCTGAACCCTATGTGCTGAGGTGCACCCTGTGAAACCTGCTTTAGCCTGTCAATAAACCTGCTCATCTGTCCTCACCTTACCTGGCTGGAATTGCCCTTTTTCAGACTTGCTGCCAGGTCCAGCCTAAGAATTCTAGTGGAAACACTCAAGAAATTCAAGGCTCCTTTCTCCTGTCATTGCGAGGAGCGCCAGTGACGAAGCAATCTCATTATCCTGACTGGAACCGGTTGAGTGTGCCACTTCTTACGAAAGCAAACAGCCCCCTGTTTCTCACCAGCACCCATAGAAGCAGGACGAGTATCACCCCGCCCACGATTTCTGGAATATAGACCCGGGGATTCGTCAGCAGAGCAAGCCACATATTTTGTGCCCAGCCGGTAAGCTCTGCCCTCGGAAAGTTAATGCCGTAGAGGGGCCAGAGTAGAGTCTCTGCTTCAAGCCACATCTGGTCAAGGATGAGGTGAGTGAAGGTGCCGAAGGAGAAAGCCAGCAGCCATGTCCTGCCACGTCTCCGGTAAAGGAGAACGCCAGCCACGGTAACCAGAATGAAAAACAGCAGGGTGTGGCAGAATATCCGGCCGCTGCTGAGGGTCTCCCGGAAGAGAAGCTGCCCCACGGGTTTATCAATGATGTCAGGCAGGAGCGAGCCTACCAGCAGAAGCCTGATATCCACGCGGTTTCCCAGAGAGGCAAACCATGACACCGCGCCGCCGGAGGGATTGTACCGCACGGTACTTGTTTTATGAGACGGCTTGAGAACCCTGTCTGGTTGCTGAGGAGCAACCTTAGAAAGAGCACCGCTTAGCAGCACTGCGGCGCCCAGTGTTATCCCGGTATGTCCCAGTATGAGCATCTGGTCTCTGCCCTATCTTGAAGCTACCTCCTGGTACTTCCCCTTCTCCTCCTGATACCACTTGACCTGCTCGGCCACCATCTCCCTGATAGGCAGGTTATAGGGGCACCTTTCCTCGCACTCGCCGCACTCCGTGCAGTTGGCAGCCTGCTCCATTGCCTCGGCGAGCATTCCGCTGAAAATCCGCTCTGGCGGCATGCGTTTGGCAAAACTGCGGATGTTCATTACCGTTGATATCCGTATTCCCTCGGGACAGGGCTGACAGTATTCGCACCGACGACAGAACCTGGTGCCCAGTTCCTCCCTCAACCGCTCCATATCGCGTTTTTCCGCCTCGGTCATTTCCCGGGGTCCCGCCAGCACCTGAACTATTTCCTCTATCTCATGTGTCTTTTCTATGCCGGGGATAGGTACTATATCCGGAAACTGGAAGAGATACTTGAAGGCAATAGTAACGTTGTCCAGCAAGCCCCCGGCCAGCGGCTTCATGGCAATGAAGCCGACATCGTGCTCCCTGGTAAGGGGCAGAAGCTCGTCGGCGGGCTCACAGGTAATGAAGTTAAAGGGGAACATAATTGTCTCAAACTGGTCTGTCTTCATTGCCTCTTTGGCTATGTCCATAGAGTGTGAGGTGATTCCGATGTGCTTCACCCGTCCTGCCTTCTGGGCCTCCTTCACCACCGCCATTGGCCCCCTGGGGTCAAGAACCATGTCCAGGGACTTAGAATCGCTCACCCCGTGAAACTGGTACAGGTCTATGGTATCGGTTCCAAGATGCTCCAGGCTGAGCTTGAGGTGGCGTTCTACCCCCTCTCGCTCCCGGTGCCCCGTCTTGGTGGCAACGAAGGGCCTCTCCCGCTGCCCCCTGATTGCCCTGCCGATACGCTCCTCACTGGTAGTGTAGGCATTGGCGGTATCAATAAAGGTGATGCCCAGCTCCAGGCACCTCCTGACAACGGCTACCGCCTCATCCTCGGAGACCCTCTGAATAGGAATCCCCCCGAAGCCCAGCTTGGATACCATCATCCCGGTTCTGCCCAGTCTTATCTTCTCCATGACTCTCCTTCACGTTATCGCTGTGTTAACCTCCGATTGGGACATGTCGCCAGTAATCAGCTACCCGTTCTAAATCTTCCCGCTGGCTGTATCCGGTACTGAGTCCCAGGCGCGGCGCTCTTCATCATATGGTGCTTCCTCTACGCGGCACTCCTCCCCCAATATCATGGTCTCCCGGCGCTCACCGTAGGGCGGCCATGTCCCCAGGCTCTGGCAGCTAGGGTTACCGGTGCCGGCAAACGCCAGCCAGGCATCCTGGATATTTCCGGCTAGGGCATCAGCCTTTGGCCCCGTGCCGGCGAAGTTCTTTTCATACGTGCCCCAGAGGAAGCCCAGTTCCAGCGCGTGGCAGGCACCCAGCACGCCGCCAAAAAGCGGCGACCTCCACGTGAAAAGATAGTTGTATGCCGGCTGCCCGTTTTTTTGCTGGGCCTCGGCGAGACGAATCGCCGGAATCCGGAATACCTGGTCGGTCTGAATCGCTGAGAAAAGCTCGGGAGGGGTGGTCGGTGCACCCCGTTTCTCCCGCGCCCTGCGGTAGGCTTCTATCAGGCCCTCCACGCACTCAGCCGGTACTGTCCGCTGACAGCGCCTCACCAGATGGGCTTCATCCAGCCTTGACAGGTTCTGGTCTGCCATGCCCAGAAGTTTCCACTCGTCCAGATTTGAGCCGACCAGCACCGAGACATCCCTGGCTGAGCCTGCCCTGATGGCATCAAGTGGCATTGAAGGTAATATTTTTCCGTCTATCACCGGTTGCAACGCTAGACCGGTGCGCAGGCTTGTCCTCATCATCCTGACCGCCAGGTCCTGCTGGACAGCCATCAGCCTCTCTACTGTGAGCGACCGCAGAGCATCAACATCACCGGCGCTCAAACCGACGATGTCAAGGAATTGCTCGGTAACCTGCACGGCTACATCCAGTGGATGCGCCGTATTGGCGGCACCGCTCTGAGGGATTGCCTTATGGAAAAGTCCCCGTGCCCTAGGGAGGCCCAGCAGGCAACCCACGCTCATACCGCCCGCCGACTCACCGAAGATGGTCACGTTATCGGGGTCACCGCCAAAGGCAGCAATGTTGTCGCGTACCCACTCCAGCGCAGCAACCTGGTCCAGCAGCCCCTCATTCCCTGTGGCTGGAATCCTGCCCCCGGTAGCCTCGTTCAGGTTCAGGAAGCCGAGCAGGCCAAGCCGGTAATTGATTGTTACCACTACCACGTTACCGCGACTTGAGAGTGTCCTCCCCCGGTACACCGGCTGTGAGCCGGAACCAATTGTGAAACCGCCTCCGTGAATCCAGCAGAGCACCGGTCGGCGTCCGTCATCAAGACCCGGGCTCCATATATTCAGAAAAAGGCAGTCTTCATTCTGCGGTTCATCCACGTGGAACTCTTTAAGAATATCAAGCTCAGCCACATTCTGGGGAGCAATCGTCCCGTAGGACTGTGCCTGGCGCACGCCGCTCCACGGCTCTACCGGCTCGGGAGGAAGCCACCTTCGCTTCTCCACCGGAGGAGCTGCGTAGGGAATGCCCTTGAAAATATAGAGACCATCTCGTTGATAACCCTCTACCCTGCCAGCCCTGGTCTCCACAGTAGCCTTTACTGCTTCACTCATAATTTACTCCTTTCATCCTTCTTATATTGGAGCGATAATCCGGGGGAAAGGGGTGTGCCTGTTCTTAATCTTGGTGCCCAAAATCGTAGCTATTGGTGACTCCGAGGGGTTCAGGGCATCCAATAGCTGTGGCAGACCTAGTATAGCAACTGGCAGACTAAATATCAATGCTGGCGGAAGGGGGTTCTATTTACGAATAACGATTGTAAAGTAGACCCCGCGGCTCTTCACCCTTGCTGCCCCATCTCCGGTAACCTCCCTGTCATCAATCCGGGAAATGCGGACCTCGGAGAACCTCCCGGATGTTTCCAGGGCCGTTACGTAGCTGATAACCGTGAAGGAGTTGTCGGCTTTACCCTCCAGTGTGACCTGGTCATTACCTATCTCTATGGAGGTAAAATATGCTTGAGGGGCAAATGCATCGGTAACCAGTTTCAGGTTGTCCGCAAAGTCGCCCCCTTTACTCAGGATACGCTGGTGCTCCTGTCTTACTGCCTGCGTCTCAGCCTCTGTTTCCTCTATTTTATTCTCCATTTGCTCTGCCTCACGGAGTATATGGCTGACCCGGTTATACTCTGTTTGCGAAATCATAGCCTCAGTATCAGCCTGACTCCTGACGTAGTATATGGGGAATATAGGCCCGATACCGATTATTAAAGCCAGAGGCAGGAGTATGGGTGCCAGCGGCCGGCGGCCAGTTTTCATCCTTTGTGCAGCCGAAAGTATGTTGAGATTTATGTCGTTGAAACAGACGGCATCTCCCTCAGCAGTTGCCTTCAGTGGCACCCCTTTCAGGGCGAGACCTATGTTCGCTGCGTACAGGGCGGCCGGCAGGTCGGGGGGCAACTTCAGTGGTGGGGTTAGCAGTTCGACCGGGTACTCTGTCTTTGCCTGGATAAGCTGGCGGGTGGTAGCATTGGTTGACAGCTCCCCGGTCAGCAACAGGGGTATAGCTGGACTGAGGGGGCTCTGCGGGTGGTTGCTGTTATAGAACTTCACTGTCCTTGATAACTCATCTGTGAGCTGCTGGATGTTATACTCTATACTGGCACCTTCGCCCCTTGGGGTTACTGCATGCATAACGGCGGGAACACCGTTGGCTACCAGAACAATATCAAAATAATCAGCCTCAAGGTCTGCTATTATGGCATCCCCCCGGTTAGCTGCCCTGGCCAGTGCCAGCGGCTTCACATCCATAAGGTAAGGCTTTACTCCAGCCTCTGTCAGCGTCTGAACCAGGGCATCAATAGTGTTCCGTGGCACACCCAGAACAAAGAAGTCCTGCTCATCATACCCATCATCAAGCGCCTGCCATGAAAGGTATAGCTCCTCCGGCGGCAGGGGCATTTCCCTCCTTGCCGCCCGCTGGATAGCCTCCTGCAGGCCAGCAGGCTTGGTCCGGGGCAAGCTCAGGATGCGGTAGGTAAAGGGCAGGCCGGTCAGGCTGGTGATAACCTGCCTCTTGGGGACTTCTGCCGACCTGAACAGTTCAGCAATAGCCGCCCCTACAGCCTTCGGCTGTAGAATAAGCCCATCCCGGATAAGACCGGGGGCAAGAGGCAGGCTGCCCCACTTCTCTACCTGTCTTCCCTTTGCCGAGAGAAGTCTGATACTGGTGGCGCTGATATCCAGTGTGACCTGCATTTTATAGATTAGCTCCTCAGTCAGAAATCGCCGGGCGGGCGTAGATAACCATATCCAGGCTGGCGGTGACAGATATGTCTCCCCCGGCAGCAGGCTGCTCAGTGCCCCTTCTGACACTCAAATCCTCGACGATAAGGGTCTTAAACTCCCCGTTTTCCAGTTCACTAACGAAGCTGATAAATTGCGAGAGGCTTCCCTCAACCGTTAAACTTAACCAGAAAACGTAGTAGCCATGTTCACCGACATTCGCCTTCGACCAGGGTTGGGCTATCAGGCTGGTCTTAAGCTGGCAGTCTTCGGCTAGCTTGAGGATGCTGTTGATGACCTCGGTGCTGTTTTGCTTCCCGGGGAATTTACTTCGCTCGGCAGCCAGACTTGCCTGAGCCTCCGCCAGCCTCTCCTCCAGTTCCTGAGGAGACTCGGGTGTTTGCGCAAGCGCCTGGGTCACATCGGTGATTTGTGAGTTCAGCACTTCATGCCGCTGGCGCTGCTTCAGGTAGCCTGTGCCCAGGATGCTATAGGCTACAAACAGCGCAAGAATCAGAACCGTAATGACCAGCTTGAGCCTGGCTAAGGTCTTTCCGTTGCTTATCAGTCCCTTATAGATAATCAGACACGTTGAGCCCAGGCTGCTCAAGCGTGATTGAGGCAGAGGAGGGGATGTCTGAAACAGCGGTGTGGTCTTTGCCACAGAAGGCTCAGGTCTGCCGGCTGTGCTCTTACCCTTATTCGGACGTGTTGAGCCTGAGCCATGTAAGCCCTGAAACGGCGCCATTATCTTTGCCCGGGACAACTCAGGTCTGCTTATCGCTCTCTTAAAGATGTTCCGGCACCTTGAGCCTGAGCCACGTAAGCCCTGAAACAGCAGCACTATCTTTGCTACCAGCAGCCCGGATTTCTTTATTATGCCCCTGGGGATATTCAGGCACCTTGAGAACAGGCTACCCGGG
>CAZEBT010000022.1:0-14479 GCA_964510485.1 uncultured Dehalococcoidales bacterium
AGAAACCAGGACAGTCAGGGTGCTGAAGTGGCTTATTTCAGCGCTGATGGTGTTGCCAGCGGTGTTGATAGTGGAATCCAGTTTGTCCCATTCGCCGGTAGTGTCGTTCCAGACGGCAATAAGCAGATTCCCTTCGTCTACTCCGGCAGGTATGAGGGACTCGTCATAGGTGAAGGTGACGGTTATCGGCGGGTCAAAGGTGGCTCCATCAGGTTCCAGGTGGTAGGTCAACCCGATACTGCTGTGGTGCTCCGGTGGCGCCGGTGGCTCTTCCATATCGGTGATGGTTATCTCGCTGAGCGGTTCTCTGGCGGCGGTGAGACCGGTGGTACCTTCGGCAATGGTCAGCCCTACCTTGCTGTCGGGGGACTCAAGGGTGACCTCCTCTGTGAACAGTCCATCGTCGTCCACGGAGTCGGATAAGTCACTGTCTGGCTCCGTGGTGCCGCCGCCACCTCCACCGCCGCCACCTCCTCCGTTACCTCCGTCTGCTGGCTCATAGGTAACTGTCCCCATTGCCTGGTTTTCAGGTAGCTGGGAGGTAACATCCCACCATCTAACGAATTTGACCTTGGCTTCAAAAAGCTGGCCGATTATGTTGTAGGTACCTGCCTTGGTGCCATCGGGAAATGACAGGGGCACGACCACAGTGTCTTCAGCAGTATCTCCCTGATGTCTGGGGAAGGTTTCTATTTCCAGGCGGTATTCCGGGTTAAGGACTACCTCGTTTCTGGTAACACGGTGCTGGGCGATAACCCGTCCGAGGACATACGCTTCACTAACGGCTAGTGGCAGGTCTTTCTTGCAGGTTGCCTGACCGGTTACCGTGGCGAAGAAGTCCTCACCACCGCTAATGCTGGTCTTGCTGAGTTCTATCTGGTAGTTGTACTCAAAGTAGTCGTCAACGCTCAGGGCAAATGCCGGGGTGGCGTTAAGGGTAACCAGGCAGACCACCGAAATCAGGAGAGCCAGCGGTTGCCAGACTATCTTTCTCTGGAACATCTTCCGTCTCATCACTCTATGAACCGTGTTATTAGTCGAAGGGAGGAGTAGTAACTCCTCCCTTGTATAACTGCATATCCTGCCCGGTCACATTGACTCCTGCTATCTGGAGTTAGCGACCCGATTGTACCAGAATTCTGGCTGGCTAATCAACCTCAGCCATTAATATTCTCCCATTCAACCTCACTATCGCGTGTTATTCTCGGCGGCGTATGAACACCAGCCAGAGCATTATGACGATAACCACTACAGCGATGACAGGGCCAATAACCAGCCACCAGTTGAATGGCGTTGGTGGTGGTGGCGGCGGGGCGGCTGCCTCCCTGACGCTGAATGTCCCGGCGAGTCCGTCAGCACTCACAGTGTAGGTTCCGGCGGCATCCCGGGATGTGGTGAAGGTCACCGTCTGGCTGGCACCGCCGTCCAGTGTTACCTCCCTGGTCTCTAATACCACGCCGTTTACCTTCAGGGTTGCCTCGTAGGTACCTTCGGCTTCGCCGGTGTTGGTGACCTTGAGGCTGATGGTTACCGTCTCACTGATATTGACCTCAGCCGGAGTTATGACCAGGTTGCTGGTGGTGAAGGCAGCCGGCTCTGGTTGTGGTGGAGGCGGTGGTGGTGGGGCTACTGCCTCCCTGACGCTGAACGTCCCGGCGAGTCCGTCAACGCTCACAGTGTAGGTTCCGGCGGCATCCCGGGATGTGGTGAAGGTCACCGTCTGGCTGGCACCGCTATCCAGAGTTACCTCTCTGGTCTCTAATACCACATCGTTTATCTTGAGGGTTACTGCACGGGTACCTTCAAGGTCGCCGGTGTTGGTAACCTTCAGGCTGATGGTTACCGTCTCTCCGATATCCACCTCAGCCGGACTGATGGACAGGTTACCGGTAGCGAAGGTAGCCGGGCGGGTAGAAACCAGGACAGTCAGGGTGCTGAAGTGGCTTATTTCAGCGCTGATGGTGTTGGCTGCGGTGTTGATAGTGGAATCCAGTTTGTCCCAGTCACCGGTAGTATCGTTCCAGACGGCAATAACCAGACTCCCTTCGTCTGCTCCGGCAGGTATGAGGGACTCGTCGTAGGTGAAGGTGACGGTTATCGGCGGGTCAAAGGTAGTCCCCTCGGGCCCGAATTCGTAGGCAAGGCCAATCATGTTGTGGTGTGCGGGTAGTGACGGTGGTTCATCCGTGTGCACAACGGTTATTTCAGTAAGTGATTTTCCGTGTTTATCGAGACCTATGGTATCTTTGTCAATAGTGACCCAGCACAGTTCGTCGTCAGACTTGGCGGTGGCGTCTGTAACGAACTGGCCATTGGCTATCACCTTGTAGGCTACGTTGGTAGTACCTGGTTCCGGCCGTGCCTCTGGGCCTGCCGACGGGCGCCGTCCTTCCTCCTCTTCTTCCTCCTCCTCAACCGCACTGCCGAAGCCGCCATACTTACTGAGGTGCTCAACATATCCCCAGATATAGTTGTTGTCGGTGTCAACGCCGCTGGAGCAGGTGTCACACATGTCCTCGTTGACCTCCTGCCACAGGCCGGTAGATACGTTCCAGAGGTAAAGTCTGAGGGTGGATTCATCTATGCCCTGGGCAGCAATGTCATCTTCATCGTAGTCAACCGTGATGTATATCTGCTCCAGGTTATCCCGTATTTCCGGTGAGACGACTATCTCAATGAATGCCCCGGCTTCCAGTGGCGCGCCTTCGGGATTTTCGACATTTCCTGCCGGGTTAGAGGCATGCTGTGTGACCGATACCGGCTCGCCGTCAACATCAACGGTAGTATCAATTTCCACTGTCGTGGTTTCGGTGGCAACTTCGGATTCATAAGTCTCGGTCTCGGCGTTATAGTCCGAAATCACTGTTTCCTTGCAGAAGGTTGCCGTCTTGGTGCTGGTGTTACCAGCCTTATCGGTTCCGGTTACGGTTACCGTGTAGTCATTGGCTGCTATCGGGCTGGCGCTGCTGCCGTCGGTACGATTCCACCGGTTGACATCTATCTTGGTCATGGTACCGGCAGGGCTGATGGCGGGGCTAACCGTAACGGTTGGCGCTGCCTGCAGTGCCTCGTTAGAGCTAACGGTAATTGTTATTGAATCAGTGGGGTCGCTAAGACCGATGGTGAGCCCCGGCGCTGTAATGTCCACGGTTACATTGATAACACCTGATGTGCCAGCGTTGCTGGCGGCATCGGTGGCTGTAACCTCAATCGTATTTGCTCCTGCGGTGAGTGACACCATCTTGCTGAAGGTGCCGTCAGGAGCGAGGGATACGTTATACTCCGTGCTGCCGACAGTGAGCGTAGTGGTGGCGGACGGGTCGCTGACGGTGCCGGTTACGTGCTGACCGGCTACATTGGTCACCAGATTATTGTCTGGTGCGGTAATGATTACAGCAGGCGCGGCAGTGTCAAGGGTTACGGTTACCTGTGAATTGGGTGAAGTATCTACCGAAGAGGTATTGCCGGCCTCATCGGTAGCCTCGACAAGGATAGTATTGTCCTCGGTTACCAGGGTGACATTCTGGCTGAAGTTACCCTCAACCACTGATATCGTCTGTGGAGTGCCGTTCAGGGTCAGGCTTGCTGAGGCAACACGGGGGTCGTTGACCGTGCCGGATACTGTGACCCCGGCGGTATTGACCACACTTCCAGACGCAGGAGAGTCTATTGTTACCACTGGGGCTGTCGTGTCCCGCGTGATTGTTCTTACGCCTGACGTGCCGCGGAAGGCAAGCTCGCCTTCATGCCCGGTAGTATATGCGTTGGCAACGATAACGTTGGTGCCTTCAGAGAGGGTAACTAATCTGGAGAAGTTGCCGCTTGCCACGGTGACCGTGTAGGGATTGCCGTTGATTCTGAGCGTGGCAGTGGTGATGGTGGCAGCAACGGTGCCGGTGACATTGCATGAGGTGGCGCTGGTAAGAACTCCGGCCGCCGGTGTGGTTATTGTAACGGCCGGTTTAGCCGGGTCAACCTCAACAGTTATTGTCCCTGATGTCCCCGTGTTGCCGCTACTATCAACGGCTCTAATAAGGACGGTATTGCTGCCAACCTCCAGCGTGACGCCCTGACTAAAGGCGCCGGTAGCTGCATCAGGGTCAGGGTTCACATCAATGGCTGTCCCATTTACAATGATCTTTGTATGGCCCCTTGTATAGGCTGTGGTGTCATCAACGCTGCCGGATACGGTCAGGTCGGTGTCGTTGAGTACCAGCCCCTCGGTTGGGCTGGTGAGGGTTACCACCGGCGCCACGGTGTCAGCCAGCACGGTGAGCGTGCTTTCGCCGAATATGGGTGCCCCCGTGCTAGTATCAATTGCTTTTATCACGGTTGTGCCGTCGTCCTTGGTGGTGACAAATCCATTAGGAGGGTTCTCGGCGACATCGGTATTATTGCTTTCCCAGAGTGCACTTGCCGTAATATTGCCTGTTGAGCCATCGGTGTAGATGGCGGTGGCGGTGAACTGTAGTGTCGGCGGGTCGCCGGCGACAAAGGTAATCGTCGGGTTAACCGGGGTAACCACGACGGAATCGAGCACAGGCGCGGTCACCTCAAGGGTGGCGTTATCGCTGACTCCACCGTAGGTAGCGGTTATAGTTGTGTTGCCGGACGTATAGCTGGTAGCCAGGCCTCCGGTGACGATGGTGGCGACTGTGGTATTATCACTGCTCCATTCAACCAGGTCGGTCAGGTTAGCCTTGGTGGCATCATCAAATGTGCCGGTGGCATACAGCTGGATAGTGTTACCGGCATCAACTGATGGCAGGTCTCCATCAGTTGCCTGGTACACGTTATCAACCGTGATTGTTTCCAGGGTGGCGGCGGTAGCTGTCAGTGTTGAGCTGTCACTCACCCCGGTGGAGGCGTCGGTGGCGGTTATTAGGGTTTCGCCGGCTGCTTTACCGTCAGTAGTAGCCAGCCCGGTATGGAGTTCGATATCGGCGACGCTTGTATTGGCACTTGCCCAGCTAACGCCGGTAGAGGTGGTAATCTCAGCCGTGGTGTTGTCAGAATAGGTGCCCATAGCCCGGAACTGCTGGTTACTACCGAGAAGGACGGTGGGGTCAGCCGGGGTAACATCAATGCTGACCAGTGCCGCCGGGTCAACGGTAAGGGTGGCGGTGCCGCTGACGCTGCCTATAGTGGCCGTTATGGTGGCTGTCCCCTGGTTGTAGCTGGTAGCCAGTCCGCTGGTATCTACGGATGCAACGGCGGTATTGGAGCTTGACCAGGTTACAGTATCAGTCACGTTATCTGTGATATCGGCATAAGAGGCGGTTGCCTGGAACTGCTTGGATTCACCGGCGTCAACAGTGAAGGTCGCCGGGGTTACCGCTATTGATTCCAGTGCCTTGCTGGCATAGCCGACGGGCAGGTCGGAGCCGAGGAAAAGGTCCATGAAGCCCTGCCAGGGAAGCTCATCCCCACCCTCGTCCACTACGCCTTTCGTGTACCACATCTCGTAGGCGTTGCTTGAGCGGACAACGGTGGGGGCGGCAACACTGCTCCACGGGTAGACACTGCTACCCGTGAGGTCATCGGCTTTTTGCACAGTCCAGCTAATGCCATCATCTGAGGTGGCATAGCCAATCATTGTGCTGCTGGCATCCAGTAAGCCCTTGATGGTGCCCAGGTCCAGGTCCAGCAGGTCCTCCATGAAGCCGCTGATGCCTTCGTCTTCTAGAGTGGTGAAGAGAGCATCAATGTCCAGTGTGTTTATTTCATCTATCAGGTCCTGGGCAATACCGGCAAGCAGGTCAGTGTCTGCATTTGTATACCACATCCGGTAGGTACTGCCGCTCTTGATTACGCAGGGGTCGGTGAAACTGTGAAACAGGCCGTTATCTGCGGGGAGGACTCTGGGTTCCTGCACAGTCCAGCTCAGGCCATCACCGGAGGTGGCGTAGCCAATAACAATGGTGCTGCAACCGAGGATATCGCGCAGTTCATCCATGCCCACGTTTCCCAGGTCATCTAATAGGTCATCCAGGTCACTCTGGGTGAAGGTAGTGTTGGCGGCGGTATACCACATCTTGTAGGTATCGCCGTCCTTGATGACAGAGGGGGAGCCGACACTGTTCATAAGAGTCCATTCACCGCCGGTGCCGGCAAATACCTGCGGGTCCTGTATTGTCCAGTTTGCGCCGTCATTTGAGGTAGCGTAGCCGATGGCTGTATGGAAGCTATCAAGCAGGTCCGCGATGGCATCGCTTATAACTTCGGTGTCGGGGTCTCCCAGGTCGGTCAGGATGTCCTCGAGGTCTCCCTCGGTCAGTGTCGAGTTGGCAGTTGTGTACCACATTTTGTAGGTATCGCCGTCCTTGATGACACAGGGTGTGTTGACACTGTCCATAAAGGTCCATTCACCGCCAGACTCAGTGAGCACCTCTGAATTTTTCACTGTCCAGGTTTTACCGTCAAAGGATGTCGCATAGCCAATGACTGTACTGGCACTGTTAAAGATATCGGTGATGGTCTCAATGTCTTCATCCAGGTCGCTCAGGTCACTGAGCAGTTGCTCGAAGTCCATGCCTAGGAGGTCATTGAGCAGGCTATTAATATCCAGTTGTGTTATATCGGCTGTGATTTCGCTGATGGTTCGCTCGGTTTTACCGTGTGTATACCACATTCGGTAGGTACCGCCGTCCTTGATGACGCAGGTATCCATTACATACTCCTGGTCCTCCATCGTGAGGTTGCCGAGGTACTTCGTCCAGCCCACGCTTGCCTGGGCTGGCGATATGAAGGTATTCACGGGTGCAAGAATAAGGTTTAAGACAAGTACCGAGACTACTACCAGCGCCAGTGTTTTAACCTTCGACCACATAATTTCACCTCCTGGGCAGGAGACTGTTACTTAGCAAATGCTTTAAAAAACATGTCATATATTATACTATAAGCTGTAGAAAAATAACACTCTTTAGATTACAATCCATTAGCAGGTGCCACAGTGTCCAATTATTTATCATCCACGTACCAAACTGTCTCTTTTATATACTAAAACAGGCAGTTTGTCAAGTGAATTTTTCTGTCATTCAGGTGCTCGCTGGCAGGGATTGGTCGGCGGTCAGGGTACCTTATCTTCTGAATTTTCTCTTTGGTTAATAGTCCCATATTTACAACCCTACTTTTGGTTGGTGTACTTTTGGTTATTGATACCTGCGTGCCCCCCTGGACTGCTGAGGTGGCAATTCCACTTCCTGTTTACTTGTATTAAGTGGAGCTACCTGGCCAGCCTCCTCTCTCTTCTCTGGAAGTCCCTTATGGCTTCTCTGAGGTCGTCACCGGTGAAATCGGGCCAGTACTTTTCTGAGAAGACCAGCTGAGATTCGCCTATCTCCCACATCATGAATCCGGCGCTCAGATGAGGCTCACCGCCGGTTCTAATCAGCAGGTCAACCGGTGGCAGGTCACGTGTAAGGAGATTCTCCTTCATAAGCTCAGGTGTTATCTTCAGTCCGTGCTGCTCTCGTGCCCTCATTGAAATTCTTTTGATGGCAGCCAGCATTTCAACCTTGCCGTCATAGGCTATGAAGAAGTTAAGGTAAAGGTGGTTGTATCTCTCCGTTGCCCTGATAGCCAGCTGAATAGATTGCCTGGTTGCCTTGCCGAGGGTCGTCTCCCACTCTCCAAGGACTCTAACCTTGACCTGTTCTCTGTGGATTCTTCTCTCTTCAGCCAGTCTCCTGAAGTAGTTCTGATATATTTTCTCCAGGAAATAAACCTCTTCCCTGCTTCGTTCGGTAAGGTTGGCCAGTGATGAGCCCCAAACGGAAAAGCACTTTATGTGGAGGTCATAGGCTGCCTCAAGCACATCACGCAGAGCATCTACACCCTTCTCATGTCCTGAAAATGCCGGGAGATAGTGCTTTCTAGCCCATCTCCGGTTTCCATCCGGTATGACTGCTATGTGATACGGTTCGCTCAACATTCTACCGTATGTGCGCATAGTCAATATAGTTGCCCAAACCTGCCAATAGACACTTTATATGTTCGGGTGGAATTTGTCAAGCCCTTTCGTTTATGGTTTTATTTGCATTTGGTTGGTTTTATTGTCATTGCGAGCCGAAGCTCTGAGCGGAGCGAAGAGGCAGCGAAGCAATCTATAAATCTATTGAGATTGCCACGGACACTACCGTGTCCTCGCAATGACACAGTACTAATGTAACAACCAAAACCGAACAGAACCCCGTTTATGGGGGACACTATCATTGAGAGTGGCTCAGCTCCAGACGAAATATACAATCAGAAATCCCACCAAACACGAAAAGGTGATTGGTGGCAGGGCGGGCATAGGCTTTCCTTTCAGGAAAACTGCCTGAATCCAGTAGACAGCAGCCAGACCGAGCAGTGAGAATGCAGCCAGGCTCAGAGACCTTACAAGCCCGTAGGCAGAGAAGACCGTCACTATCAGTAGAATTGGAAAACCTATGTCTCCTCCACCCAGCAAAGAGAACCCCCTATCAGGTGGTTCCTCTTCCGTCAGCCTTATCTCTCTCAGGTCAAGGTTCCAGTCGGCGATATCCTTGGGAATAATGAAAGCGGGCAGAGTCTCCAGTTGTGATAGCTTTTTCGCCATCCACATCATGAATCCGAACCGGACTGCCAGGATATCGTAGACTGAGATGACCAGCATAAAGGATATGGCGGTCCAGGGTGACAGCAGGAACCCGAAGACCGACCCCATACCTGCCAGGGTGATAACTAACAGCAAATCGTGTAGCCAGACTCTGGGTAGAAAGAACCAGAGTATAGCTGTGCCGACTGAAATGAGAGAGGCTGCTATTAGCGGTAGAGAAAAGCCAAGGACAACAAACATCCCCCACGAGAACAGAAGGGCAAATATGATTCTAAACACCACCCTCAGCTTTGACATGGGAACCAGAAAAAGGACCAGCCCCAGTACAATAACTGCTCCAAAGAAGTAGATGAGGGGTATTCCGAGAGAAACCTCGGGCGGGCTAGTCTTTGTCTTCTCCAGGAAGTCCTTCACCTGCGAGGCGACCGGGAGGGTGATTGACTGAGAGATTATAAGGATAAGGCTGCCCCAGTAGAATGGGTGTAATCTTGCTATTCTGTTCATTGCTGGCTCCGGTGCCCACAGTCTATGACCATCACCTGCCGATGTCAAGAATGCATTAAGTAATAGGTTCCGGGGTGCATATAGTACAGGGCTGGCTCCGGAAGCTGGTTTTTGCGCTTGTTAGAAGCCTTGACGGCCAAGAGATAGTTGCTTTAAAATAGACATAGTAGTTGACGCGGGAAATAGCGGGCAGAGTGGTTAACCTGCCCTTTTCAGGTTTCGTGCTGATAAAGGAATTCTGCGGAGAGCCAGACTGGCTGACACGGAAAGGAAGGGGACTATGGAATACCAGGACATAATCTACACTGTGGAAGACCATATAGCTACCGTAACCCTCAACCGCCCCGAAACCCTGAACGCCTTTGCACCAAGAATGCTTGATGAGTGTGTCGATGCGATTGAGAGCGCCAAGGAGGATTCACAGGTCAGGGTGTTGGTGGTGACGGGGGCAGGGCGGGGTTTCTGCTCTGGAATGGATGTGCGCGGAGCAGCCGGTAGCGGTGAGGCACCATCTCTATACTCCAGAAGAAACTACATGCGGCTCGGGGTTCACAAGGTACCTCGTGCTCTGGAGAGCCTTGATAAACCGTATATCGCCTCAATAAATGGGCCCGCCGCCGGGGCAGGTATGGATATGGCCAGCATGGCCGATATCAGGATAATGTCGGATAAAGCCAGGGTAGGAATGAACTATGTCCGGATGGGTCTTCTCCCCGGCGATGCCGGCTGCTACTTCCTGCCCCGCATTGTAGGCATAGCCAAGGCTTTCGAGCTGATATGGTCGGGCAGGATGATTGATGCTGAGGAAGCACTGCAGATAGGCTATGTGAGCAAGGTTGTCCCCCACGATGAACTGCCCGCAGCCACAAAGGAATTCTGCCTCCAGTTTACCCAGGCTCCTGTGGCCACTCAGTTTGCCAAGCGCCTCTTGTGGCGGGGTATGGATATGTACCGGAATATCAACCTCGAGATGGCTGAGATGGCGATGCTCATCAACTCCACCACCCCGGATACCAAGGAAGGGCCGAGGGCCTGGGTGGAGAAGAGAGAGCCGGAGTGGACTGCAGAATAGGCACGCTGGGGAAGTGGCGCTGTGGAATCAAAAGATATAATCTACACCAAAGTACAGGGGGGTAGCAGGCCCTCTGGTTGATTTTGAACTCATTGCAGCTTATAATTTAAGTAGATTATTAAATTTCTTTGAATTAATAATTAAAGGAGGTAGTGGAAGATGGCTATTGCTCAAAGGGAACGAATCACCAAAGCGATGAGAAGGCGTCTTGCCTATCAGAACAAGGGGGGCAGGGGCGCGGGGAGAATAGAAGCCGAAAAGGGAAAGGTGGAGAGGGTAAAAGAGGAAGGGAACATACCTTATCGGCCTGAAGTAAGGCTTTGCATTGAGCGGGCGCGGTTAGTAACCGAATCCTATAAGCAATCCGAGGGACAGCCTATGGTTCTCAGACGAGCCAGGGCACTGGCTCACTATCTGGATAACAGGACACTATACATACTCCCTGATGAGCGAATTGTGGGCAATATCGGTAGCGAACCGTGCTCGTTGGTTACCTTTCCGGAGAAGTGGAGCGGTTGGTTGGACAAGGCAATTAATGGCGAATATATGATGCTTCTACCTGATGAAGAAAAGAGGGAAGAGCTTCACAAAATTCATAGCTACTGGCGTGGTAAGTCCGTCCATGGCAGGGAGCGTAGCTTACTCCCCGAAGAAATACTCTACTACTGGTTCTATCCCAATCAGGGGGTATTCCTGTGGCGGCACGGCGGTCATATCGGCACACCAAACTATGAGAGGGTGTTTGAAGTAGGCCTGAAGGGAATAATAGAGGAGGCTAAGGCTAAATTAGCCGAAATATCCTCAGACCCTGAGCTCTATCTCCATGTGAGGGACTATCTCAAGAAGAAGGCCTTCTATGAGGCGGTGATAGTAGCCACAGAGGCGGTAATCAGACAGGGGAAGAGATTTTCTCAACTGGCTCAACAGGAAGCGGCTGAGGAAAAGGATGAAGGGAGAAAGGCGGAGCTAGAGGAGATTGCCGGGATATGTGATTGGGTACCGGAAAATCCACCGCGCACCCTTCACGAGGCACTGCAGTCTTACTGGTTTATAAATCTAATTGTGAGGGTACTGGACCTTCAGTCGTCCGGGCTGGGTGACAGGACAGACCAGATCTTTTACCCCTTTTATCAGAGGGATAAAGAAGAAGGACGGCTCAACTATGAGGAGGCTCAGGAGCTGGCAGAACACCTGTTGCTCAAGATGAACGAGGAGGGTGCCTTAATTCCACCCTCGCAGCCAGCCGCCGGACCACTGATTACCCGTGTTACCACTGTTGGAGGTGTCACCAGACAGGGGGCTGATGCCACCAATGAGATGACCTATATACTTATGGATGCCAAGAATGAGATGGGACGAAACCAGCCAGCCCTTGCTGTCAGGCTGCACCCGCAGACCCCTCAGGCGCTTATGCACAAGATTGTAGAGTCCGTAGTAAAGCAGCCGGGGGTATATTCCTTCTTCAATGATAATATGATGATTCCCTTCCTAACTAATCTGGGCATACCCCTGGAGGATGCACGGAATTATGCCACTGATGGCTGCATGAGGTGGATTATACCTGACAAAGCCATGGGCACGCGGGCTCTGGGCGGTAACATTGCCCTGCCAAAATGCCTGGAATACGCCCTCTATCAGGGGGTAGATAAATTCAGTGGCAAGCAGGTAGGACCCCAAACTTCTGACCCTCTAACCTGGACATCTGTTGAAGATGTAATGCAGGCATATGAGGAGCAGCTCAGGTTCTTCATGGACAAGCTGTTCACCATATATAATATGGTGGATGTACTTGACGAAGAATGGTTGCCTCAGCCCTTCCTTTCTGCCGTAGTAGATGACTGCCTTGAGCGGGGGGAGGATGTCCGGGAGTATAAATACTACCCCAACACTATTGTCCAGCCGGTAGGCCAGGTGACTATTGTCAACGCACTGGCGGCAATGAGGAAGCTGGTTTTTGAGGATAAGAGGGTGTCAATGGCAGAGCTTATTGATGCCCTTAAGAACAACTGGGAGGGCAAGGAAGAGCTGCGCCAGAGGTTTTTGAACGAGCCGCCAAAGTGGGGTAACGACGACGATTACGTTGACCTGCTAGCCAGAGATTTTTACACGAGGACAAACCAGGTGGTAAAGAGTTTCAAAAATATCTGGGGGGTTTCCCACAATGAGGACGGAACCGGGGCATCCACCTACTATGATTACAGCGGGTTGACCGGAGCAACACCTGATGGCAGAAAGGACCGTGACCTGTTCAATGATGGAACGGTATCTCCGGCTATTGGCACAGATAAGAAAGGTCCTCTCGCAATACTAAAGTCAGTTAGCAAAATAGACCATGCTGGTACCTTCACCCACCTTCTGAACCAGAAGTTCACCCCCCAGGAGGTTATGAGGAATAACGGAGACAACTTTATTGCTCTGCTTAGGTCCTTCGTTGACCTTGGTATCCATCATATTCAATTTAATGTGATAGACAGGGAGACGCTGCTGGATGCTCAAAAGCACCCTGAGAATTACGAAGACCTGATAGTCAGGATAGCCGGTCTGGCTGCCTACTTCATTGACCTTGATAAGGCAGTACAAGACCAGATTATCGCCAGAACAGAGCTGGAATTGTAGTGACCAAACAGCCTGGTCAGATGGAAAAGAAGGTAGGGAGGTAACCCTCCTCCCCACCAAGAGAAACAGAAGTAGCAGGCGGGTCGCCTAGAAGGCTTATCCCTTCTCCAGGGGGAGAGGTTTTCTGGGCGACTTAGTTTGTGGTGGTTTAATATATGAGAACCCAGAAGGATGACCTAGGACTAATATTTCATACTCAAAGATATAGCATCCAGGATGGGCCGGGACTGCGAACCACTATATTCATGAAAGGATGCCCGCTGAGGTGCCAGTGGTGCCATAATCCAGAGTCCGTAGAACCTTGCCTTGAACTTATGACCCGTGACAGCAGGTGCATCATGCTTGGTGAATGTGTTCAATCCTGTCCCGTTGGTGCCATTACACTTGACCGGCAGGAGGGTAGAAAGATTGACAGAGAGAAGTGCACCCTCTGCTTTGACTGTGTAGCTGCCTGTCCCACCGGGGCTATAGAGAAGGTCGGGGTATACATGACCGTAGACGAAGTGATAGCGGAAATTGAGAAGGACGAGCTTTTCTATCGAAAGTCTGGTGGTGGGGTGACTATCTCCGGTGGTGAGCCGCTGCTTCAATGGAGGTTCGTGCGCAATTTACTACGGGCTTGTAGAGAAAGACATCTGCATACTGCCCTGGATACCTCGGGATATGCCCGCTGGCCGGCACTGGAAGGTGTCCTGGAATATGTGGACCTGGTTCTCTATGACATTAAACACATGGACCCGCAACTTCATAAGCAGGGAACAGGCGTTGATAATTCCCTCATTCTCAAAAATCTACGCAGAATTCCTCCTGAGATGAGAGTATGGCTGAGGCTGCCGCTAATAGCGGGCTATAATGACTCCTATGAGGATGTGAGGAAGGTAGTGGAGTTAGCCCTGGAAGTAAAGGCTGAGAAGATATCAGCGCTCCTCTATCATGAATGGGCTACAAGCAAATATGGTAGCCTGGGCAGAGAATACTCGTATTGGGAAGCTAGGCCGCCAAGCACCGAGCACGTAGAGCAGCTTGCAAAAATAAGCGAAGACTCAGGAGTAAAATTCACCACAGGCTACTAGGGTTAATACCAATTATCAGAAGAGAGAAAGAGTGAAAATGTCGTACTTTGAGGACTTGGAATTAGGTCACAAAATCACTAGTGGGGGAAGAACGATAACGGATGGGATGGCAACCGCACTGATTAACATAGGGGGTTTTACTGCGCCGTTTTTTAACGATGAAACCGAGGCTAACAGGACACCACTGGGGTGGCGGGCGATTCCGGGAAGAATAACCTTTGCATTGATGGGCGGGCTGGTTGAGACTGCGGATGTCTTTGGTAGAGGTCCTGGTGCTGTTATGCTGGTTGGGGCTAATAATCTGACCTGGAAGGTGCCGCTGAAAGTGGGAGACACCGTTCATCTGGAGTTTGAAATCACCGAAAAGAGGGAAACCAGCAATCCTCGATGGGGAGTGGTCGTCAATAAAGAAGCTCTTATTAATCAAAAAGACGAAGTAGTCTGTGAAGCTGAGATTACCCACCTGGCTGAGCACAGGCCAAGATAGAGGTTATCCATAAATTCGCCAACAGCTTAACTCACTGGAACGCTTAGCAACCCCTATTATTTTAGAGCTAACCGAGAGGCTGGTATATACAGGAGATAGACTAGTTTTCGCTGGTTATCCGGTTGCCCAGCTTTGTGGTGAGCCGC
>CAZEBT010000023.1:0-14237 GCA_964510485.1 uncultured Dehalococcoidales bacterium
CTTCCGGGCGGCAATTTTACAGACTGCTCCGATTAACCACTCCGGCACCCCTCCCCACACTATTGGTTAGTAAACCAGGTGCCCAGCCTGAGGGGGGATTCGAACCCACGACCTGCTGTTTACAAGACAGCCGCTCTAACCAACTGAGCTACTCAGGCACTACATCTTATAAATTTTACCGCCTAATACCTGATAACTTGCGTATTATAAGAATGAACCATGATAAAAGTCAAGTCTGGTAGCGCATGCCGGACTCGCCAGTCATTATACCAGAGGGGCATTTTACATTCAAATTAGAACCTTTGTGTAAACAAAGAAGCGTAACCTGACTCTAGTGGACCCCCATACATGCGTGGGTAAGGGACTGTCCTTAATCCTTGGAAAGCACCTGCATGGTATACCTTGGCACTCCACCCTCTGTGTAAATCACGAACTTGACCACCCTGCCCTCCAGCAGCCATTTCTCAGACTCCGCCCTTAGCTTACCAAAATCCGTGGTCTGTAGAAAAAGCCCCAAGGTCTCAAGCCTCTCTTCAAGCTCTTTGCTCGTCTCTCCCGGAGCAAGGAGTTTCTTTAACGTATCTTCATATTTTCTTCTGGCTACCGTTTCAATACAGTGAGAGAGGTCCGGAACCAGTTCAATCTCTAGCATCTCGCCTCTCACAATTAAATAAATGCTGTCGCAACCAGAATCACAACAGGGTGAAGGCACTGGCCTTTACGTACCATCGCCTCTTCCTGTGTAGCCATCGCAACCTCCACAAATTCGGCTCTTGATATTACCATACCCCGTAGGGTATAATGGTCGCTGGTTATAGTCCTGACACTATTCTACCACCAATTAACCTCATCTGTCAGGTAATCAATACATTCCAGGGAGGGACTAACTGTGGAACTTAACCGAAGGGATTTTCTCAAGCTATCTGGAGCTGGTGCTGGTAGTCTCTTTTTATATGGCTTGCTGAAGCCGGAGACAGCCCTGGCACTGCCCAGGCGGCTGCCTCTGCGAAAGAGAATCGGGGAGAGAACCACTATCTGCCCCTACTGCGGGGTAGGCTGTGGCGCCATCATGGCTGTTGAGGATGGCAAGGTCGTCAACATAGAGGGCGACCCTGACCATCCCATTAACGAAGGCTCCCTTTGCAGCAAGGGTGCTTCACTGCGCCAGCTAGCTGATAACAGCTCCCGCTTAACAAGGGTACTTTACCGCCGTCCCGGAGGGACTGAGTGGGAGGAGAAAACCTGGGACTGGACTATTGAGCAGATTGCCAGAAAGATTAAAGAAACTCGTGATGCCAGATGGATAGACAGGGACAAGGAGGGGCTTGTTGTCAATCGTACTGAAGCAGTAGCTTCAGTTGGCAGTGTCTTTCCGAACAGTGAAGAAGCCTATCTCATGACCAAGCTCCAGCGTGCCCTGGGGATGGTCTACATTGAGAACGAGGCCAGACTGTGCGTCTCCACGGCGGTATCCGCCAACAACGAGACACTGGGCAGGGGTCCCATGACCAACCACTGGATTGACCTGGGCAATAGCGACTGCATCGTGGCTATCGGCGGAAACGTAGCCGAAACCTTTCCCAACGCCTTCAAGTGGATAACGTGGGCCATGGAGAAAGGTGCCAAGTTCATTCATGTTGACCCGCGCTTTACCCGCACGTCAGCCAAAGCTGATATCTATGCTCGCCTGAGAAGCGGCACCGACATCGCCTTTGTCGGTGGGATGATAAAGTATGTGCTCGATGACATGGCAAAAAATCCCCAGAACTACAATATGGAGTACGTGAGAGAGTATACCAATGCCTCATTCCTCGTTAACCCGGACTTCGGTTTCAGGGACGGACTGTTCACTGGCTGGGATGAAACGAAGAAGAGCTATGATAAGACAACCTGGGGGTATCAGCTGGATGAAGCCGGTATTCCCAGGATGGACGGCAGCCTTCAAGACCCAAACTGCGTCTTCCAGCTCCTGAAAAAGCACTTCTCTCGCTACAACGCTGACACGGTGTGTCAGATAACAGGCACACCCAGGGATATCTACCTTAAGGTTTGCCGTAACTATGCGGCTACCGGAGCGCCCGGTAAGGCGGGAGCTATTGTCTTTTCCTCTGGTGCCTGCGAGCACACCCACGGCACGCAGAATGTCCGAAGTTACGGTATATTGCAGCTCCTCCTGGGCAATATCGGCGTGGCTGGAGGTGGACTGAATGGTATTGCTGGAGCAGTGAACGGTCTCGGCTGCTCGCTACAGGGACGGCTTTTCCACTGGCTGCCCGGGGCGCTTCCACCGCCAATGGCACAGCACGACACGCTGGAAAAATATGTGAATGGTGTGACTTCACCCAAATCGAATGTCCCCATGACTGCCAGCCCCTGGACCAGCCGCCCCAATCACATCGTGAGCCTGCTCAAGGCATGGTACGGTGAGCAGGCTACCAGTGACAACGAGTTTGGCTATCATTACCTGCCCAGGCGGGGTGGTAACTATTCATGGATGAACCTTTTCGAAGCAATGCACGCCGCTACAATAAAAGGGCTTATCTGCTGGGCCATAAACCCGGCGGTAAGCGGGGTAAATAGCACTTACACGCGAGAGGCCCTGGAAAAGCTGGACTGGATGGTGGTCATTGACCTTTTTGAGACAGAGACGGCAGCGGTGTGGAAAGCTCCCGGCATTGACCCGGTAAATAACAACACTGAAGTCTTCCTTCTGCCGGCGGCAAGCTCTCTGGAGAAGGAGGGCAGTGTCACCAGCAGCGCCCGCTGGATGCAGTGGCGGTATAAAGGGGCTAACCCCCCGGGTGAGGCAAAAGAGGACCTCTACATCATCAATAAGCTGGGGCTTGAGCTAAAGGAGCTTTATGCGAAGGAAGGCGGACCTAACGCAGACGCCATCACTAAATTAGCCTGGGACTACGGCGAGCCGCCGGATGTCCACCGGGTAGCCAGGGAAATCAACGGTTATGACCTGACGACGGGCAAGCTATTGCCAAGCCTGGGTAACCTCAAGGGTGATGGCTCCACCAGCTGCGGCAACTGGCTCTTCAGCGGGAGTTACACCGAAGAGGGTAATATGGCCGCCCGGCGCGACCTGACTGATGACACCGGTATCAGACTTTTCCCCAGCTGGGCATGGGTCTGGCCACTGAACCGGCGCATCTGGTACAACCGTGCCTCGGTTGACTTAAGCGGTGTACCCTGGGATAAGGAGCACCCGGTTATCCGGTGGGATGCCGCCGGCGAGAAATGGGTTGGGGATGTCCCTGATGGTGGGCCGCCACCGGGGGCAATACACCCCTTTATTATGAACTGGGAGGGACGGGCTCGCCTCTTCGGACCGGGCAGGCCCGATGGCCCCTTACCGGAGCACTACGAACCATATGAGAGCCCGGCAGTAAATCTCATGTCCCCTATCCAGTGCTCCCCCGTTCTGGCGTTCTACGCCGGTGAGGTGAAGGGTGAGAGAGATAAATATCCTATCCTGGCTACTACCTTTCGCGTCGTGGAGCACCTGCACAGTGGCTCGTTCACCCGTAACCTTCCCTGGCTGGCAGAGATGATGCCCGAAATGTTCGTAGAAATCAGTGAAGAACTGGCAGCAGAGAAGGGCATTACCAGTGGAAGCAAGGTGGTCATACGTTGCGCCCGTGGTGAGGTCGGGGCTGTTGCCATGGTGACCAAGCGCCTTCAGCCTTTGCCTCTCAATGGGAGTTACATTCACCAGATTGCTCTGCCCTGGCACTGGGGGTATATGGGACTGTCCAAGGGGGACAGCGCCAACGTACTGACGGCGCGTGTATGTGACCCCAATACCATGATGCCTGAGTACCGGGCGTTCCTGTGTGACGTGAGCAAGGCGTAGTCCACATCAGCGCCAGCCCGGACATGGAAGGCACCAGGATAACAATTAGGAGGTGTTTTTGTGCACGCTACAATTCAAAAGCCGATTGATGAGGTCTTGGAGTATCTTAAGCCCGATGAGCGGGTGTTCGTTGTTGGCTGCGACAACTGCGCCGCCAAATGCCATTCGGGGGGTATACCCGAGACTCAAGAAATGGCAGAGCGGTTAAAGGAGAGGGGGGTGAATGTAGTTGGCTGGTGTGTACCTCAGCCAAAGGGAGTGTCGCTCTGTAAACTCTCCAACACGAAAAGGGTACTCCAGGAGGAATATGGCGAGGAAATCAAACAGGCAGACTCCTTCCTGGTCCTTGCCTGTGGGCAGGGCTTTCACACAGTTATAGACGCTACTGATGGTGGCGTTGTTCATCCCGGGTGCGATACCATCTTCGGTGGCGAGACAGTAGATGACAATTTTATCACTGAGTATTGTTCCCTTTGCGGTGAGTGCATTGTGGAGTACACCGGAGGGCTGTGTCCGGTCACGCTCTGTGCCAAGGGCCTGCTCAACGGTCCCTGCGGAGGAGCCAAGAACGGGAAGTGCGAGGTGGACAGAAACCGGGACTGCGGCTGGCAGCTCATCTACGACCGGCTCAGAGAACTGGGGCGCCTGGATGAGATGGAGAAATACATAGAGCCAAAGAACAACTCCCGCTGGAGCCGGCCGCGTTCCCTGACCATTGGTGAAGGAGAGGCAACCTTCAGGTCTCTATCCGGCGACCGCAAGGTCGCCAGCCACGCCTAGACCGGGTGAATTTCAAGCAAGGAGCAGCACAAAAGATGAGCAAGCTAAGACAACTACTTGAAAGAGGGCAATTCGTAGTCACAGGGGAAATCGGACCTCCCAAGGGGGTTAATATAGATAAATGCCTTAATGATGCCGAGATGCTGCGTAATCATGTGACCGCCGTCAATGTCACCGACCTGCAGAGCGCAGTGATGCGGATTGGCTCGCTGGCCGTTTCCAGCAAGCTGGCCGAGCGAGGCCTGGAGCCGATTTACCAGCTCACCTGCCGCGACCGGAACCGGCTGGCGCTTCAGTCAGACCTGCTGAGTGCCTGGGCACTCGGCATAGAGAACGTGCTCTGTCTTACCGGCGACCACCCCATCCTTGGTGACCACACCGAAGCGAAACCGGTCTATGACCTCGACTCAGTGCAACTGCTCAAGGCAGCCAGCACGTTGAACCAGGGGCACGATATGGCAGGGCATGAACTGGAAAGCTCACCCGGCTTCTTCCTGGGGGCAGTGGTGACGCCGGGAGCAGAGCCACTGGAGCCTCAGATTATCAAGATGAAGAAAAAAATTCAGGCGGGAGCCAGGTTCTTCCAGACACAGGCGGTTTACGAGCCAGAGAAATTTGAGCAGTTCGTGAATAAGGTACAGGGCTTCAAGGTGCCGGTTATAGCCGGGCTCGTAATACTCAAGAGCGCCGCCATGGCCAAGTTTATGAATGCAAACGTGGCCGGGATTAGTGTTCCCGAGGGCATCATCCGGGAGATGGAAGGGACGGCAAAGGAAGAGCGAAAGAAGAAGGCAGTAGAAATCACCGCCCGGATTATCCGGCAGGTCAAGCCACTCTGCCAGGGGGTCCACATCATGCCTCTGGGGTGGGAGGAACTTATACCGGACATCATCAATGAAGCCGAGCTTGGTTTGGAGGCGAGGACTCGACAGGCAGAGGTATAATGCAGACGAGCAAGCCTACGTACAAGATTCTCCTGGTGGATGACGACCCTGACTTTGTTGATGCAACGAAGATGGTTCTGGAGTCAAGGTCTTATTATAAGGTTCTGACAGCCAGCGACGGTGTTTTTGGCCTGTCAATTGCCAGGGCGGAGAAACCCGACCTGATTATCCTGGATGTGATTATGCCCTTTGAGGATGGTTTCACAACAGCCAGGGAACTGAAGGTTGACCCCGAACTGAGCAAAATTCCGGTAATTATACTCACCAGCCTTTCACACCGGATGGGTGAGACTGATGTCTCCGTCACTCAAGGCATGGAGCTGGAGGCTGAAGACTACGTGGAAAAACCGGTCAGCCCCCAGGAACTGCTACAAAGGGTGGACAGACTCCTCAAAGAAGAGAGATAATTGCTCAGGTGTTTGAAGGTGGGAAAGGGCAGGATAAGGCAGATCTTATGAGGGTGATTGGACTGATTGGAGGCATGAGCTGGAACTCCACTGCGGAGTACTACCGGCTTATCAATGAGCTGATTGCTGCCAGGCTGGGCGGTCTTCATTCAGCTCAAATAGTGCTCTACAGCCTGGACTTCGCCGAGATAGAGAGCGCTCAGCGCGAGGCACGCTGGGATAGGGCTGCTGATATTCTAGTTGGAGCAGGTACAGCATTGAAGCAGGCCGGTGCCGACTTCCTGGTAATATGCACCAACACCATGCACAAGGTTGCTGATGCCGTTGCCGAAAGAGCAGGATTACCGGTACTTCATATCGCTGATGCAGCTGGCAGTGCCATTGCAGAGCACGGTCTGCACCAGGTAGGATTGCTGGGGACGAGGTTCGTCATGGAGGAGCCGTTCTATCGAGAGAGGCTGCGAAAGGGCTTCGGCATTGATGTGCTCGTGCCCGAACAAGCAGAGCGAGGTATAGTTCATCGCATAATCTATGAAGAGCTCTGCCTGGGCAAAATAGAGCAAACTTCTCGCCAAGCCTGCCTCAGGATTATTGAAGGGCTGGAAGAGCGGGGCGCTGAGGGGATTATTCTGGGCTGTACCGAACTGCCATTGCTCATCCGCCCTGGTGACATACAGGTTCCGCTGTTCGATACGACCCGACTCCATGCTGAGGCTGCAGTTAAACTGGCGCTAGGTGAATGAAGATTACCGTGGTCTATGACAATTGCCTGAGCAAACCAGGGCTGAGGACTGGCTGGGGGTTTTCATGCCTCGTAGAAACCGGGGGTGCACCGCCGCTTCTCTTCGATACGGGTGCTGATGGAGCTACACTTCTGTATAACATGGGAAAGCTTGGTATCGACCCGGGGCAAATAGGAATAATCGTTATCTCCCATGCTCATGGCGACCACACCGGCGGGCTCTCGGATATTCTGGGAATAAACAGGCACGCCGAGGTCTATGTTCCGGCTTCCAGCGCAGCGGTAATTCCGGGAAGAAAGGTGACCCTGGTCAGCAAACCTCTCCAGATTTCAGAGGACATTTTCTCCACCGGTGAGCTGAAGGGTATAGAGCAATCGCTGGCAATCAAGACGACGAAGGGTATAGCAGTGGTTGCAGGCTGCTCACACCCCGGGGTCGGGGCAATCCTTGACGCTGCTTCCCGCTACGGTCAGGTTTACGGGATTATTGGGGGACTCCACGGCTTTAGTGATTTTGACCGGCTGAAGGGTCTATCTTTAGTATGTCCCTGTCACTGTACCCAGCACAAGTCGGAGCTAGGGCACCTGTTCCCCGAGCAGTATATGTCGTGTGGAGCCGGGCACGAGCTTGAGCTATAAAATGAGATGACTATGCTTTATCTGGTACCACGAGAAAGCGCCTGCGGTGTGCAGCAGTTAGTAATGCTATAGGGCATCTCCACCAAAACATGGCTTGACAAATAGTGACTTATGGTGTATTCTAATTATGGACATAAGTGCAAAATATGAGTGTTAGGGACTTAAGCCCGTAACTTTGAAAGGCAGAAGGCTATGGGAAGACGGCAGTTGCGGCGCAAGGTCAGCTTCATACCGCCGATAACCTATTTCAAGCCTGCCGGGACACCACTGGCTGGACTTGATGAAGTCAAGCTTCTTGTTGAAGAAGCAGAGGCAATCCGGCTTAAGGACGTTGAGGGGCTGGAGCAGGAGGAATCCGCTCAGAGGATGAATATCTCAAGAACCACCTTCTCCCGCATACTGGATTCAGCCCGGCAGAAGATAGCCGATGCCCTGCTCAACGGTAAGGCAATACGTATTGAGGGCGGTAATTTTGAAATGGCGGTGCGCCGCTTCAGGTGCATAAGTGGTCATGAGTGGGATGTGCCCTTTGAAACCATGATATCGGCCCCGCCTGAGTTCTGCCCTGAGTGTGAGACGCCGAGCATCATGCCCCTTTTACCACCCGGGATGGGCTGGGGCAGAGGCGGTTGGAGGAGGCACCGCCGGGGAGTTCGTGGCTGGTAGGACAACTAAATATATTCTGAATGAGAAGAGTGTCAGGAGCGCCTGGCTGTTGGTGCTGCTGAAAATAGAATAATATCTGGTCAAGGAGGTGAGGTAAATGCCATTCGGAGATGGAACTGGACCCAGAGGTATGGGACCGATGACGGGGAGGGGTGCTGGCTACTGTGCCGGTTTTGGCCAGCCCGGTTTTGCCAACCCGATGCCGGGGAGGCGCTGGGTTGGCTTTGGCTGGAGGGGCTGGGGGCGCGGCAGAGGCCGTGGTTTCGGCTGGCGCTGGTATGCTCCCTACTACCACCCGTGGTGGTAAAAATCTGAGTTAAAGAAACAGGAGGTTAAAAATGCCTAATGGATTTGGACAAGGAAGAGGCTTTGGCCGTGGCTTCAGAGGAGGCATGGGCTTCGGCTTCCGTGGTGCCTCCCCTCCCTGGCCCTATGTAGGGATAGGTAGAGGTGGACTGCCGCGGTGCGGCTACTTCTTGAGCGGCGCTGGCGCTCCTCCACCCACGCCGTACCAGCCCCCATTCTATGGTCAAGAGGCGGCTGGCCCAGGATACACACCCTTTACTCCTCAGATGAGCAGGGAGGAAGAGCTTGAATACCTGAGTGACCAGGCTGAGGCGATAAAGGGGCAGCTCGGGCAGATAGACTCAAGAATGCGAGACCTCGAGGGTGAACAAAAGGAATAATTAAGGAGGTGCACTATGCCAGGATTTGATGGTACTGGCCCTATGGGAATGGGGCCGATGACGGGAGGCGGCAGGGGGTTCTGTGCTGTTCCGCTCCGTCCAGCATACGCCGGAAGGGGATTCCACACGCCCTACGCTGCGCCCTGGGGGGCACCTTACTATGGAGCCCCTCCATATACTCCTCAAGTACCCCGGGAGGAAGAGCTTGATTACCTGAAGGGACTGTCTCAGTCCATGAGGAACGACCTGGAGGAGATAGAGGCAAGGATACAGCAAATAGGGAGCAAGGAGGATTAAGGAGGAGCCATGAAGATTGCTATTTCATCTACCAGCCCCGGCTTGGATGCTGAGGTTGACCCCCGTTTCGGGCGCTGCCAGTATTTCATCATCGCCGACCCGGAAACGATGGAGTTCGAGGCGGTGGACAACTCCAGCGCCATGGCAGCCGGTGGAGCTGGTATTGCGGCTGCTCAGGCGATTGCCGGTAAGGGCGTGCAGGCTTTACTTACCGGGAACTGCGGTCCCAATGCCTATCAGGTGCTGTCCTCCGCTGGCATCCAAGTCATAACCGGAGTATCCGGGAGTGTAAAGGATGCCATTGAGGGCTATCGGTCAGGGAAGTTCCAGACGAGCGCTCAGGCCAATGTGCCCGACCACTTCGGTGTGGGGGCTGCGCCAGGCATGGGAGGTGGCCTCGGCATGGGTGGAGGTATGGGCGGAGGTATGGGCGGAGGTATGGGCAGAGGCATGGGCATGGGCCGCGGTATGGGTAGAGGCATGGGTAGAGGCATGGACATGGGCATGGGGGTTGGAATGACCCCGCCCACAGGCCCAGCGCCGCAACCACAGAGCCCGGAGCAGGAGCTTGATGCACTTAGATCCCAGTCACAGACGCTGGCACAGCAGCTAAACGACATGCAACGCCGGATTGACGAGCTGGAGAAAAAGAAAAAATAGAGAAGAACCACCGGAGGTGAAACTATGCCTAGAGGAGACGGCGCCGGGCCTCCCTGGGGGGGCGGTCCCGGTACAGGCAGAGGCAGTGGCAGTGGCACAGGAGGCAGGGGTGCCGGCAGGATGAGAGGTACCAGTCCCGGAGCTGGCCCCGGCGGGGGTTGTGTCTGCCCCAGCTGCGGGGAAAGAATGCCTCATCAGGTAGGCACACCCTGCTACAACCTGAGCTGCCCCAAATGTGGGGCAAAGATGGTCAGAGGCTAGGATGCTCATATCAGTAGCCAGTGGTAAAGGCGGGACGGGTAAGACGCTGGTAGCTACCAGCCTTGCTCTTTCTCTCAAAGATAGTGAGAAGGTGCAGCTCCTCGACTGCGATGTGGAGGAGCCAAACGACCACGTGTTTTTGAAACCCGAAATCACCGGGAGCAAAGCCGTATCCATTCTGGTCCCCAGAGTGGATGAGGATAGGTGCACCTACTGCGGCAAGTGTGCGGAAGTGTGTGCCTTTAACGCGATCGCCGTGCTTGGCAATCATGTATTGACTTTTCCCCAACTCTGCCACGGCTGCGGTGCCTGCAGCTACCTCTGTCCGGAGAAGGCTATCTCTGAGGAAAGCCGCGAAACAGGGGTTGTCGAGTGGGGGCGCCCGGACGGTGTGGGCTTCATCCACGGCAAACTCACCGTGGGTGAGGCGATGTCGCCGCCCATTATCAGAGAAGTAAAGGAATATGCCAAAAACGGTAGTACAGCCATCATAGATGTTCCGCCGGGGACATCCTGTCCCGTGGTGGAAGCAATTAAAGGAAGTGATTTCTGCATTCTGGTAACCGAGCCGACTCCCTTCGGGCTGAATGACCTAGCCCTTGCCGTCGAAACGGTGAGGGAGCTCAACATCCCCTGCGGCGTTGTCCTTAACCGCACTGGTGTTGGCAGCGGCAAGGTGGAAGAATACTGCGAGAAGGAAAATATCCCAATACTGCTGACCATTCCCCTGGATACCGAGATTGCCCGCCTGTATTCGCGGGGCATTCCTCTGGTTGAGGGGCTCCCGCAGTGGAGAGACAGCTTCCTGAAACTCTTCAATAGAATAAAGGTATTAATAGATGAAAGAAATCGTAATACTGAGCGGTAAGGGAGGCACCGGGAAAACTACCATAGTCGGCTCCTTTGCTGCCCTGGCGGAAAGCAAGGTGCTGGCTGACTGTGATGTGGATGCCGCCGACCTCCATCTGCTGCTCAGCCCTTCAGGGAGACAGACAAGCGAGTTCTGGAGCGGGCAGGTAGCCCATATAGATGAAGACGGATGCACTGAGTGCGGCTTGTGCCAGGAGCTTTGCCGTTTTAATGCTATCAGAGACTTCAGGGTTGACCCGGTATCCTGCGAGGGCTGCGGCTTCTGCTCACACATATGCCCGGTTGAAGCCATAACTATGAAAGAAAACATGTCGGGACACTGGTTCATCTCCGATACAAAGTACGGGCCGCTGGTCCATGCCCGGCTGGGAATCGCTCAAGAGAATTCGGGGAAGCTGGTGGCGGTAGTCCGGCAAAAGGCAAAGCAGATTGCTGAAGAGAGGAATCTGGGGTATATTATAAGTGACGGCCCGCCAGGTATCGGCTGCCCGGTCATTTCATCGCTTTCAGGAACCAGTCTGGCTCTTCTGGTTACCGAGCCCACTCTTTCTGGAATGCACGATTTAGAGAGGGTGCTTGGCGTCTGCCGACACTTCGGCGTACCCGCCCTGGTTTGTATCAACAAATACGACCTGAATGAGGAAAACACGCAGCAGATTGAGAGTAACTGCCTTAGCCAAGGGGTAGATATAGTCGGGAGGATTCCTTTTGATAATGTTGTTACCGAATCAATTATTCAGGGAGTGCCGGTAGTGGAATATTCTAATGGCAGAGTCACTCAGGAGATAGAAAAAATGTGGCATACTCTCTCAATAATGCTGAGGAATGGTGAGAAGGGGTGACATCTTATGCCAATCTATGAATACGAGTGTACTGAATGTGGTGAACGCTTTGAGCTGCGGCGGAGCATGAGCGATAGCGACCAGGATGTAAAATGTCCCAGGTGCGAGGTAGGGAGTCCGCAGCGCGTTGTCTCGACCTTTGCCACAACCTCCAGCGGCGGCTCCTGTGCGCCGAGCAGCCCAACCTGAAGCGTCAGCCTGTGAGGCAGGCTGTCTCGCATGAAAGAGGTTGGAAAGGCGTTAGTGTAAGAGCAGAACAACTTAAATGGACACAATTAATCTTGACCCCAGGTATTCGACTAACGAGGTGCCAGGCAAGTGCATCAAGTGCCTCGCTGAGCAGAAGCTAAACAACTGCCTGCTGGCACTGCTAAGAGAGGAAGGAGATGATAACGAACTGGCACAGAGGTTTGAAATGCTGGCCTCCTTTCTGAAGTCCCCCAAGTCTCGTAAGCTGCGGGATGAATCGGAAAGGTATCTTGCCGAAGGAAAACAGGTGTCCGTCAGGATATCCTTTGAAGACGGCAAGCCAAAATACGAACTCAAAATAGACCAGTAGACGGAGGTTGCTATGAGGTACGCGATACCGGTAAGCAGTGGCATGGTGTCAACACACTTTGGCCATTGTGAATATTTCGCCCTGATTGATATTGATGAGCAAACAAGGAAAATTTTGAAGAAAGAGCTTGTCCCGTCACCAGGGCACCAGCCTGGTCTGCTACCCGAATGGCTGGCAGAACAAGGTGTTGCCTTTGTGATTGCTGTTGGGATGGGCTCACGGGCACAGAATCTTTTCCGGCAAAACCGGATTGAGGTGCTCATCGGCGCCCTTGAGAGCGACCCGGAGAAGGCAGTGCTCAGCTATCTGGATGGAGATCTGGATACCGGCGATAACATATGCGACCACTAAGATAGAAGGAGAGGTAACCTATGGCAACTGAGGAGCAGATAAGACAGGCTCTGGAGCAGGTGCTTGTCCCCGGCGTGAAACGCAGCATAGAAGGTCTAAACCTGATTCGTGGTATCACTGTATCTGACCGCGAGGTCAGGATTTCTCTTGCCTCAGCAGCGTTAAACGAAAATGCACAGGAATGGATTAAAGCGAAAGCCAAGGAAGTTGTGGAAAAAGCCCCTGATGTCAATGAGGTCACGGTAGAGTTCAGTGAGGCAAAGCCCGCGGAAGTGAACCAGATAAGCCACATTCTCGCCGTGATGAGCGGCAAGGGGGGAGTGGGCAAGTCACTGATAGCCAGTCTCGCTGCCGTGTCGCTGAAGCACCAGGGAAATGAGGTGGGTATCCTGGATGCTGATATTACCGGCCCGAGCATCCCCAAGATGTTTGGCATTGACACCCGCCCCACTGGCAGCAATACCGGGATTCTACCCGTCCTGTCCAAGTCGGGAATTGAGATCATGTCAATTAACCTTCTTCTCCCCAGTGAGGACGATGCTGTTATCTGGCGTGGACCTCTAATTGGAAACACAATAAAGCAGTTTGGTGAAGAGGTGCTCTGGGGAAGGCTGGACTATCTGATTATAGACCTGCCCCCAGGCACTGCGGACGCACCACTCACGGTGATGCAGTCCTTTCCAATTTCGGGGGTAATCATCGTCTTCACCCCTCAGGACCTGGTTGAGATGATTGTCCGCAAGGCAGTAAACATGGCCCGGAAGATGGGAAAACGTGTTATCGGTGTGGTGGAGAACATGAGTTACCTGTATATACCTGAGATAGATAAGAAGATGGAGGTCTTCGGCAGAAGCCGGGCTGAAGAGATGGCCAGTTCTGCCCAGGCACCGCTGCTGGGACAGTTGCCGATAGACCCGGAGCTAGCCAAGCTCTGTGACGAAGGGAATATCGAGCGCTACAACGGCGAAATTGTAGCCAGCCTGGGTAAATCTCTTGCTCAGGCGGTCTTATCCGAGGCGAAATGAAACGAGAGGCAAAAAGATGTCTTCGGAACTGGATGAATTGCAGGAATTGATTCTGGCGGATGCCCGCAAGATCTATTCTGATACGGTTATTGACCACGCCATGAACCCGAGGAACCTGGGCGTTATGCCGGATGCCGATGGCTTTGCCAGAGTGACAGGCTCCTGTGGTGATACCATAGAGATATGGCTGAAGGTGAATGATGACACCATTATCAACACCAGCTTCATGACTGACGGCTGTGGCACCAGCACCGCCTCCGGAAGCATGGTCACCGAGATGGTCAGAGGCAAGAGCATCAGCCAAGCCCAGAAGATTAGACAGCAGGACATTCTGGGTGCCTTAGGCGGGCTGCCCCAGGAAAGCGAGCACTGCGCCCTTCTGGCTGCCAATACCCTGAAGGCAGCCATAAGAGACTGCATCGCAATGAAACGAGAGCCCTGGAAAAGGGCCTACCGCAGGTACTGAGGATAAAGATGAGTCGTCCTGCGACCGGCTCGATTGTTTACGGCCCCGTCCCGTCCAGGCGTTTGGGGCGCAGCCTGGGGATAAACAACATCCCTCCCAAAGTATGCAGTTACTCCTGCGTCTACTGCCAGCTGGGGAGAACCCTGAGGATGGAGGTAGAGCCGGAGCCGTTCTATAAGA
>CAZEBT010000024.1:0-9332 GCA_964510485.1 uncultured Dehalococcoidales bacterium
TCGGCGTTAACGACCGCGCACAGGCTGTCTCTGAGGCCATGAAGCGAAGGATTATCTAACCGCCACTCCGGCAACACCACCTCACTCAAAGACCACCATCCATTGACTGCATGACTATGACCCACTCAGGTCATGGTCATGGCACCCCAAGTGCTACCTCAATTATCCCCCCAAGCTAAAGAACTTTATCTCTTTAGTTCTCTTTTGCTACCTGTTTAGACCTTACAGATACCCCCGATATATGTCAAAATGTGGACAGAAAATGAAATAAGTTGTGAGATAAAGATGGGTAAGACTGAGCTAGCTTCCAAGGTCACTATAGATACTGTAGACGGCAATGGCACCAGGATTATCCGGGTGCTCGTTGTTGATGACCACCAGGTGGTACGGGAGGGCCTGCGCCGGATGCTGGAGCTACAGGACGGCATACAGGTCGTTGGTGAAGCGAGCAACGGTGAAGAGGCAATCATAAAGACGCTGGCGCTCAGCCCCGATGTTGTCACCATGGACCTCAAGATGCCGGGTATGGACGGTATTGCCGCCACCCGTGAGATAAAACAAAGAATACCCGATGTTGACATACTGATGTTGACCCTTTACGCCGAAGACTATGTAAAAGAGGCCATTGAAGCTGGTGCCTCAGGCTACCTGCTCAAAGACAGCGACTGTGAGCAGATAACCACGGCTATTCATCAGGTACATGACGGTCTCTGCCCCATCGCCCCATCGCTCACCCGGGAGCTGGTAACAGAATTTGCCAAACTAAGTCGCACTAGCCATATCTCCATATTGACCAGGCGACAGACAGAGATACTGAAGTTGATTGCTGAAGGTGTAAGCGGTAAGGAAATCGGCAACCAGCTCTTTATCAGCACATCAACGGTAAAGAGGGAAATACGGAACATCCTCAGTAAACTCGGGGTCAGTGACCGTGCCCAGGCTGTCTCCGAGGCTATAAAGCAGAACCTTATCTAGCCAGCCTCGTTACCATCATAATATCACCTCAATAAATCATGACCCACCCGGGTCACAGCCCTGACCTGAAGATGACACCAGGCTATCCACCTGGACTAAAAACCTTATTTAATAAGCTCTATTTTCATATCTACTTAGACCTTACGTGTGCCACGAGCGTGTGAGACAATAGTTATGTAACCGAACATAGCCACTAATATTAACCCGGCTCCGACCACAGGAAGCAAGACAAGCTAACGAGTTTACCGGGGAGTAACAGCTTGGGTAATGACGTAATGGAGTTAGCAAAGCAAGAGGGAAAATACAACCGGGTTGACTGGAACTCCGTGCTCCTGTTAATCCTGCTGACGGTGCCAGCCAGTGCCATGCTGGTCATACTGTACCTCTGGCCAAACGTGCTCTGGATTGCCGAGATACCACACACTGCGATAGAAATCTTCGGCGCATTTGCTGCCCTGCTCCTCTCGGTATTCATTATTGCCCGATACCGAGGACAACCGGGCATTCTGTACATCAGTGCCGGGCTAATGGCAATGGGAATCATTGAGGGGTTCCATGCCATCACGACACCACGCTCCACCGAATTCTTCTGGCTAAACGCCTTTGCCGGCATATACGGAGGGGCCTTTTTCACCCTCTACGTACTCACTATCAGGACACGCCTCCCCATCCCCTCAATCAAGGCTTCAGCAAAGGGCGTAGGTCTTCTGCTCGGTGGCACTGCCGTGCTCACCTTTACCTTCGGGGTGCTCTCCATAGTCCTCTCTGACATGCTACCAGCGATGTTACAGGGAAACCACTTCACACCCGTTGCCTGGACAGTAAACGCTGTACCGGTGGCGCTATTTCTCTTTGCCGGCGTAGCTCTTTTTCACCAGTACCGCAAAACAGGTGCCCGTGAGCTATTCCTGTTTACAGCTATCCTAATCTTACTATTCCAGGCCAGTGAAATCTTCTACTTCGCCACCCTGTGGGGCATTATCTGGTGGCTCTGGCAGGGGCTGCGACTTGCAATCTATCTTGCCGTCCTGGGCTATGTGCTCAAGGAGTACATCCAGACAAGTGAGTCCCTTGCCGTGGAGATCGATGAGCGTAAGAAGGTGGAGGGCTCTCTGCGCAAGGCTGATGATGACTGGCGTGATTCATTTAACTCCCTGGAAGAGGTAATGCTGATAATTGATAGAGACTACAACATTGAGAAGATAAACAGTAGCGGACTGGTGCTTCTTGGTAAGAGCAGAGCAGAAGTAGTAGGGAGCAAGTGTTATCAGGCTGTTCACGGTGACGATAAGCCCTGCGGGTACTGCCCTTTCAAGCGGGCGCTGAGGACCAAGAAGGTAACATCAGTGGAACGGTATGAGGAGTCATTCAAAAAGCACCTCTCCTTAACGAGTGCCCCAATATTTGACGAGCACGGGGAAGTAATAAAATGCGTCTATTTAATGAGGGATATAACCGAAGAACTAAGAACCAAGGAGAAGGAGAGGGAACTGCAACAGGAGCTGAATCTGACGAGCCGCCTGGCCTCGATAGGCGAGGTCTCCGCCGGCATTGCTCATGAGATAAACAACCCGCTGACGGGTGTTATCGGTTTTGCTCAAATGCTGTCACAGATGAACCTCCCCGAAGATATTAAGGAGGCGGTGGAGGTAATTAACGATGGTGCCAGCAGGACGGCTGGTATTGTAGAGAAACTGCTCACCTTTGCCCGCCGGAACAGACCGGGTAAAGAACATGTGGACGTAAACTCTATCTTAGCCAGTACTGTAGAAATACGCTCATATGAGATGCGCACCAATAATGTGGAGGTCATAACTGAACTTGCTCCTGAGCTGCCCCGAACTATGGCGAATGTCGGTCAGCTCCAGCAGGTATTTCTCAATATTATAATAAACGCCGAAAAGGCAATGGTAGAAGCGCATAAAGGGGGCAGGCTCTTCATCAAAACCCGGAAGGTAAACCGCAAAATCAGGGTATCCATAAGCGACGATGGTCCCGGGATAGCCAGGGATAACATCGGTAAGATATTCGACCCCTTCTTCACCACTAAAGGGGAAGACGGTGGGACCGGGCTGGGACTGAGCATATCCTACGGCATTATCAAGGAGCACGGAGGCAAGATTCATGCCGAGAGCACACCGGGCAGCGGGGCTACATTCTTCATTGACCTGCCCATAGTATCTGATGCCGAGCCGGTGGAAACAGCCAAGCCAGCCGACCAGGAACCTGAAAAGATAAGCGGGGCAAAGATAATGGTGGTGGATGATGAGCCGAACATCTGCCAGGTGCTCAACCGGTTACTCAGCCGTGAGGGTCACAAGGTAGAGACCGTATCTGATGCCCGGCAGGCTTTACAGAGACTTAACAATGAAAAATATGACCTTATTCTGCTGGATATAAAGATGCCCGGCATGAGTGGCATTGAGTTCTACGAGCGCATAAAACAGGTAGACCCGTCACTACAGCAAAAGGTAGTGTGCATTACCGGCGATGTTATTAGTTCCAAAAACCAGGCTTTCCTGGATGAAGCCAGAATCCCCTGTGTGGTCAAGCCTTTTTCCGTTGATGAATTATTGCATCAAGTAGAATCTGGATTAGGAGGTAAAAACAATGCACAGACCGCGTATTCTTATCGTTGATGATGACATCGGAGTCCTCAAATTTGTTCGTGCCAATCTACAATCGACAGATTGCGAGACTCTCGTAGCCATGGATGGCAGGGAAGCCCTGCAACTCATTGAACAGGAACTCCCCGACCTGATAGTCCTGGATATAATGATGCCCAAGATGGATGGCTTCGAGGTCTGCCGCCGGATTCGGGAGTGGTCACAGGTACCAATTATCATGCTCAGTGCCAGGCATGATATAGGAGAAAAAGTAAAATGCCTGAATAGCGGCGCCGACGACTACGTTACCAAGCCATTCGGGGTAAACGAATTGAGGGCACGCGTGCGGGCGGTACTAAGACGCGCTCAGTCAGTCGGAACCACGCCAGTTGTGCCAACCTTTAACTCCGGCGACCTCGAGATTAACTTTGTTCAAAGAAGGGTAACTATCGCCAGCCGCGAAGTAAAGCTGACCCCAACGGAATATAACCTGCTGGTTGAACTGGCATTAGGCATGGGCAAGGTCCTCACCCATACCTACCTATTGAATAAGGTATGGGGTCCCGAATACAGAGGAGAAAGAGAGTACCTGCGCGTCTTCATAGGACGTTTGCGTAAGGAGCTTAAAAACGGGTCCGGCAAACGGGAGTATATTGCTACGATACCCGGCGTAGGCTATCAGCTGTCACCTGCCAGCCAGAATTAGGCACCACTCAATAAAGCACAGCCGGAAAGGAGCCAGGAAAAGGATACCTGAAACCAGGTATCCTTTTTTTATTGCCTGAAAACACCAGCACCTTCCATCCGGTCTACGGTTATGGCCCAATCATGGCCCAATCATGACCCCGTTATGACCCCGTTATGACCCCATTATGGCTCCGAAAAGGTTGAAGTCCACGAGCCAAAAGGGTTAACATTTACGCACTAGGCTCAGCATCATTAGCTCGAAAGGGTCGGCCACTTGAGCTACAAGGATAAAAACTCCGAGCCGGGAACTAAATTATGCGTAAATTAGTATTCGGGTTGATTACCGGGACCATATTAACTGCCTCGCTTCTTATATTCTTTGTGGGGCCGCTGTCGTCAACCCCCGCAGCCGGGGAAGCTAACAGCTCCAATACGACAGAGCCGGTCAGCGATAACACCACCTTTCGTGAAAACATCTACTCGTTGCTACAGGAAGCAGGTAGTGAGATTCAGGACGAGGACACCAGCCGGTTTTATCAGAACCTGATAGAGGCCTATGAGCTGGATGAAGTGCCACCCGGTACACCGGAGGATGAAGACCCCAGCCCGGCGGATATACTACCGGATATCAACAAGATTAGCCGTGTGGCGCTTTCCCTGCCACTCCAGGAGGCAGGAAAGAACATACAGGATGAGGAACTGGCCCGGTTCTACTACAAGTTTCTTGCGGATGCTGGGTGGTCAATTGAGCCAGAATAGTGTGAAAGAGGCTATATGAAGTATCTTCTTATCCTGCTGAGTGGTTTTGAGATTTCGGACGGCGTAATCACTCACTTTCTGGTCAGTAATGGTCTAGCACGAGAAGCCAATCCATTAATAGAGCCCATAGTAAGGGAGGGTAACTTCCTGCTGCTCAAGGTTATTGGTGTTATCCTGTGCGTTCTGCTTCTATGGCGCTCGTATCAGCACTTTCGCAAGGTCACCCTGATAGTCACCTCAGGTGCCGTAGCATTCTACGGGGCGGTTGTTGCCTGGAACCTGAGCATATTCCTCAACAGCTTAAACCCCATTTACTGAAAGGTGAGAACCATACAATATGCCCGGTAATTTGCCTTTGAGCAGCCCGAAGGCTACCTGTCGCCCTTAAGCTTCCGTACAAGGCTCTGAGCTTCGCCCATAATATCGCTCATATCTACGTTATCCAGGGAAGCAGCTAATTTACCGGCATTGCTATCGTCCACTACCTCTGCCGTGAACAGGTCAAGCATTGAGTCCTCACCCTTCGGCTGCTCCGGCGGCTCCGGCGGCTTGTCCTCGGCATTGTCGTCAGCAGGCTCAGATGTTTCCTCAGCCTCATCTCCGGGTGCTGACGGCTCAGCGGCGCTGAACATCCCGGCGGTATCCGCTCCACCCTGCTCACCAGTATCCTCTACCGGCTGCTGTTCAGCTTCAGCAGTAGCACTGCTCTCCTGAGGGTCATTTGCTGTATCCTGAGCAGATAAGCTCTCCATATTTAGTGCAAAATCCTTCTGCTCCTGCCCGGTACCATACGCCGTCTGAACAGCTTCCTGTTTCAACCGGAGCCTGGATTTCCGACGAAACAAGAAAATGAATCCCCCAATTGCAACCAGAGCAATACCTATACCCCCATATATTAGCGGACTTATCATCATACCTGAATCTGCTAAAGGTTCAACCATTATCGCATTCACCTCCTTACATCATTCCGGTAAGCATCATGCTGACCAATGGTGGCACAAAGAGCAAAACTGCCCCGGACAAGGCACCCATGATAGACAGGTAAAACGTGAGTTTATAAATATGTCCCCCACCCGTGGCATAGATAGCAAAGGCATTAGCCAGAGTAAGCACGACAACTATCACTATTACCATAAAGTGCAGCAGGTTTAGCTCTGCTGAAGCACCGTTGTATATCCCGAATGAGGCAAGTCCAGGCATTATATCCGACAGGTTTCCCTCCGGTGCCACCTCCTTTACCAGATTAGAGAAGATGACCAGAGTCTGGTAGATAAAGACAACCACTACCGTGAGGACAAGATGCATGGCAATAGCCAGCCACTGGATACCAGAATGGATAAGCGCCCGTTGTGCCCGCAGGTGAGCAATCTTCATAGCAAAAGTACTGGCTTCATTGCCTACCTTCTCTGGCTCACCACCAAGGGTAACCCCGTCCCAGAAGATACGTACGCTGCGGCTTACCTGCTCTGAGCCGGTCTCACCAACAAACCTGTCCCAGCAGCGGCTAGGATCTATCCCTGCCAGCAGCCTGGTGTAAAGCAGGTCTACATCTTCTTTCAGGGAACCCATGGAACGGAAATCGAGCCGCCCTATAGCCTCACTAACCGTTGCCCTTATTGCCTGACTCACTCCACCAAGGGAACGAAGAAGGCCGGCAATATCTGTATCACGTTTATCTATCTTCTGGTCATCCCTTCTGCTTACCAGCCCCAGTGGGAACAGGACAATGCTCGTGCTGAGCATTATCCAGCCTATATCAATTCTCATTACCAGCATAGCCAGCAACATAATTCCCGCTATTGGCAGGGTGAGCCTGACCAGACCTCGCGCCATGTCCTGCTCCCTGGAGCGGTAGAGCAGGGAGTGCACCTTCTTCTCCCGAGGAGCAGTGTGATATATCAACCAGGCTCCAGCAAGGGTCACTATAATAGTTAACGCCGATAGTGACAGGATAAAAGCGGTAGTTACATTGCCTATCATCATGCTCACCACAGCCATAACGGTAACAATAGCCGATGTCATAATCATGGCAACATAGGCATCGGTCCACTTCTTGAGTATCTCCAGCTTTCGTTCGTACTGGTTACTGTAGGACTCGGAGAAGACCCGCGATTCCCTTTCCAGGAAGACAGCGATATCCTCTCCTGATGACAGGGCGCCTGATAGGCGCAGAAGAACCGACTTAATATCCGGCTCCTTGGTAGATTCCCCGACTATGCGGCATGCTTCTGCGTAGTCGTGGTTAAATGCTTTAGATACGAAATTGGCTTTTTTAAAGTAGCGGGCTGATACATACGGCAGGTTAGCAGCATGCTGAAAGAGCCCGGTCCGTGATATGCCCGAGGTGGCAATAGCCGCCATATAGCTCAGCTGACAGAAGAAATCCATATCCAGGATTTCCTTGTTAATAGGTTTCGTGGTGTCTTGTGCACCAGACCCATTTTTACCGAATTTTTCCCAGAACCTGTACCATTTCATTGCTAAAATAGTCCTTCTCGCTGAGCCTTACTCAGAACGTCCAGAATTTCATAGAAACCGGTAACACCCTGCTCCTTATGCAGTTTTTGCAGTATCTTTGCCCGCCTGTCCAGCTCAGCGTATATCCGCCGCTTCTTGTGGCTGGGGATACCCAGCTTGGGGGCAATCTTGTGTTCCAGTACATAGCTGGTCATATAGCCAGTAAAGTCATATTTATCCGTCGCCTCTTCCCAGTGAAAAGCCTCGACAATGTTATACGCCTCTATAGACGGGTCATAACCCACAATTTCATTGATACCGGTTATCCGCCGTCCCCTCTTGCCATTGGGGAGCTTAACCGAACTGGTAAGAATAACCACATTGAGGTTGTCAACGTAGGTCTTTGGTACCGAGATAGGGTTGCCGGTAAGCCTCTGAATAAGCTTCTCCACGGTAGCCGCGTGAAAGGTAGCCATCACCGAATGCCCTGTCTGCATCGCTTGAAAGGCAATATTGCCCTCAGGACCTCGAATCTCGCCTATCAGTATCTCGTCTGGCCTCTGCCTCAGGGCTGCCTTAAGCAGGTCAAACATTGTTACTGCCCCGGTCTCGTCCTCCACCTTGGTGGTCTGAACCACCTCTCTTATCCAGTTCTTGTGGGGTACCTGTAGCTCCGGCGTATCCTCTATGCTTATTACCTTGGCCAGGGGATGAATGAAGGTGGTAATGGCATTGAGCAGCGTCGTCTTACCCGATGCCGTCTCCCCGGAGACAAAGACATTCATCTCATTACCAATAACCAGTGACAGGTAAGCCAGCATCTGGTAACTCGCGGTGCCGAAGTCAACCAGTTCAAAGATTGATATTGGCGTGCCGCTAAATTTGCGGATACTGAAATTGGAGCCGCGCTTGGAGACATCCCGCCCGAAGACAATGTTTATCCGGGAGCCATCAGGCAGGGTGGCATCGGCAATGGGGGTCTTATAGGTAACCGGCTTCTTTATCCGCTCCGCCAGCTTGAGCACAAACTCATCTAGTTCCTCAAGAGTAGAAAAGGTTATCGTACTCTTGAGACTCTTGAAGATTTTATGTTCAACGAAGACATGCCCCATACCGGAGCAGCTTATGTCCTCGATATAGGGGTCGGATATCAGGGGCTCAAGTGTACCCAGCCCTACCTTATCACGGGTAAAGAGGTACCGCAGTGCATCCAATTCACGCGGGGTTATCTTAATCTTGGTTAATCTGCTGCCACTCTTGCGTAAAAAACCAAGATACTTTTCAAACAGGCCCGGGGCAGGCTCATTATTCACGTTAGTTACCTGCTCCAGGTACTCAAGCAGCCGCCTTCCCTTCTCCTCCTCACTTTCAATGCGTGCCAGCCTGTTACCAAGCCCCAGGAGCTTGTTTTCCACTTCGTCAATCAGAGGAGAGAGGTCAAGTGCTAAGGTCGGCTCCAACGGGATATAGGTATTCCTGCTGTCCTGTAAATCAACCAGAATGTGAATAAAAATGTCACTGTTATTTGTGGGGTAAATAATGTTTGGCTCTTCAGTGTCACTCAGCTTCCTCGATAACTCAGGGTAGTATTGAGGCACGCCAATCTGGGCGATGGGCAGCAGGCGCAGATAATCAAGGAGATAGGGATTACTTTCGGTAACCTTCTGAAAGGTTGGCGGCAGGCTCTTGTGGAGGTCACCATAGAGATTCCCCACGTGGTTTTCATCTATCTTATTCTCCATAGAGAAGGGTAATACTGTTTTCGCCATAGAATTATCCTCCGCGTTGCTGCACTAAAATAGTCCTTCTCGCTGAGCCTTACTCAGAACGTCCAGAATTTCATAGAAA
>CAZEBT010000024.1:9432-13994 GCA_964510485.1 uncultured Dehalococcoidales bacterium
CTTATCCAGTTCTTGTGGGGTACCTGTAGCTCCGGCGTATCCTCTATGGTTATTATCTTGGCCAGGGGATGAATGAAGGTGGTAAGGGCATTGAGCATCGTCGTCTTACCCGATGCCGTCTCCCCGCAGACAAAGACACTCATCTCATTACCAATAACCAGTGACAGGTAGGCCAGCATCTGGTAGGTAATGGTGCCGAAGTCAACCAGCTCAAAGATTGATATTGGCGTGCCGCTAAATTTGCGGATACTGAAATTGGAGCCGCGCTTGGAGACATCCCGCCCGAAGACAATGTTTATCCGGGAGCCATCAGGCAGGGTGGCATCGGCAATGGGGGTCTTATAGGTAACCGGCTTCTTTATCCGCTCCGCCAGCTTGAGCACAAACTCATCTAGTTCCTCAAGAGTAGAAAAGGTTATCGTACTCTTGAGACTCTTGAAGATTTTATGTTCAACGAAGACATGCCCCATACCGGAGCAGCTTATGTCCTCGATATAGGGGTCGGATATCAGGGGCTCAAGGAGACCCAGCCCTATCTTGTCGCGAACAAACAGGTACCTGATTCCATCAAGCTGGCGCGGCGTTAGCCTTACCCTATCCGACCTGTTACCATTCCTGCGCCGAAAGCCACCACGCTTATCAAGCGAGCCTCCCTCTGGCTTCCCATCCAGGGTAATAATCCGGTCTATGTACCCAAGCAGTTGCCTTTGCTGGTCATCCTCGGTGTCGACGTAGTCAAGACTATCACTGATGTCAATACACCTCTTTTCTACCTCGTTCATCAGCTCGTCGAGGCTGAAGGTCAGAGTCGGCTCTACCGGAATATAGTTGCTCCTGCTATCCTGGGAATCAGCCAGGACATGAATAAAAATGTCACCTGCCGGATATATAATATTTGGCTTCTTGTTTTCGCCTAGCTTTCTTGATAACTCAGGATAATATTGAGGCAGGCCCACCTCATCAATAGGCACCAGGTGGAGATACTCAAGGAGAAAGGGGCTGACCTCGGTAACCTTCTGTAATTCGGGCGGCAGCATCTTATAGAGGTCACACTCAATGAACCCCTTTTCGTGGTGGTCTGCCTTATTATCCCCGGAGAAGGGCAATGTTGTCCGTACCATATAATCAGCTTCCTCTCCATTACCTTTAATGCCCGGAGGATATCAGGCTTTTGCCTTGGAAATAGGCATAATCTTGAGTCCTACCCCCGGCTCGACATCAAAGGTTAATATGTTACCAGTATTCAGCACAGCTCCTCTTATCTTGGATACCTCAAGGGTCTTCACCAGCTTATCGCCCACCTTCTCAATGAGAAGTTTGAGGTGGGCATCACACACCGAACGTACACGAATCAGAAAATCGTGGTTAAAGGCGTATGTATGAGTAACATTAATAATCGTCCTTCCCTTGTCACAGAGAGCCTTGCAGCGCTCAAAGTAGACGAGTGCCTCCTCAGCATTGGTCGGGGAGATGATGGGAGTTAGCGAATCAACAATGACAAGGTCACACTCATCATGCCACTCCATGGTTTCCAGAATAACCTGGAAGCAGCTATCGGCAGCATTGAACTTGAGCTTGGCTAACTTCATGTAATAAACCTTGAACCACCCCATCAGCAGGTAGTCCAGGATGTCCATCCCAAGACTGTCCATCTGCGTGACAAGGCTTCTCACTGTATTCTCCGCAGTGTAGAGGAGGACTCTGAAATTACTAATCAGGGAGCCCCATATTATTTGCTGACAGAGCACTGATTTCCCGGCATCCGACTCACCCTCAATGAGAACCAGAGAGCCCTTGGGAATACCGCCGCCAAGCTTCTTATCAATCTCAAGGTGGCCGGTTGATATTACATTTCTCTTGACGACCTCTTCTTCCGCGAGTGCTTCCTCTTCCTGAGTTTCCTCTTCATCTGACGCTGCTGTTACCATTTTAGACCTCCTGTGGGGCTATTACCTTCTATATATGACAGCCTGTGATGTGACGCCGTTAGGTGTGGATGCGGTTATCCTACCGTACGTCTTTTTCGCCATCAACGGGTTCAGGTCTATAAGTAGCTTCACCTTCTCCCCCGGGTTGAGTATATCAGGGTCCCATGCCTCAGGGTCGTCATTAGGCAGATAAATTCCGTCCACCGTCCACCGGTTATTGCCCGGAGGATTATCCGTGGTATACTCAAGATAGGTTGAGTAATCAGTACCACCGTCCTGATACATGGCAATGACATCCCACCTGGAAAACTGCGCCAGGCTGGTCTGACCATCGTTCTCCACTGTTATGTAGATATCCCCACCACCAACATCATTGTTGTCCAGTGCATCAATTTCAGTACGCCTTACATCCTCTGCCTGCATCTCCATTTCCTTCAAGGACCCGGCAACAGTGCTGGCGGCATTAAAGGAAGTCATCATCGTTGTTGCTGTACCGATTACGATGATGGCAACACAGACCAGAGAAATTAGAGCCGTTTCCATATTCAGTCCACACTAAAGGTTGTCGAGTCGTATATTCCGTTTGGGATAACCACCTTCGCCAGGTAAGTATCTGCCGAAGGGGGTGACGCCAGGTGAACGGTGATTTTACAGGTAATCGTCTGGCCCCACTCACTATAACCCCCCTCCAGTTGATAGTCCCAGTAAGGGGTGGTTGGTCCACCGTAATCCACCCTGTAAAAGTCATCATCAGGCCCGAAGAAGATATCGCTCCTGCTGACATCGTCAATATCTGATGTGCCCACGTTCTTAACCCAGAGCTGCACATCACTGGTCCCATTCTCTCCCACCTGAATAATCTCAATCCGGCTCTCGATGCGGTCACTTACCTTAATGGTAGCCTCGGTAATAGAGCTACTACTTTTTATGATTGCCGGGTAAAGACCGTTAAAGATAGCCAGCGAGACTATTACCCCACCTATAATAAGTAAGACAGTAGCAATCGCCTTATCTATGGTTATGCCTCCTGACAAATAATGGAGAGCAGGGCCATCTCCTCCGACTTGATGTTCATACCCAGAAGCCTCTCCAGCTCAACAAGAGAAGTAATATAGTCCCGTATTGTTGCATCGCCGTTACCCTCACCCGAGGCGCGTCCAATAAATTTGGCCAGGATATTCTTGAGCTCAGGAGTCAGCAGTCCTACTATCTCCGAGATATCAAGAATGGTCTCCGTCTTTTCACGTCCCAGCCGTTGCACGGTATCCATTACCCACTGAGTAAGTCCGGCAATGGTAATCAGGTCTACCTTACCGTTCCCGTTCCCTCCGGAGCTGCCGTTACTTTTCCTGGAACCGGAGTTAGACGCTCGCTGTACATCAGATTGCCACACCCTGTTCACCTCCTCTTGGGCTGTTTCCTCGCCATCGTCAAATTCCTCCTCGCCGACCGTCTCCCCTTTGTCATCCAGGTGCTCCTCTTCCGGGTGTTCCTCCTGCCTCTCATCCTCCAGGTCTACTTTAGGTGCCCGGTTAACAGGCTCTCTCATAGGCACTGGAGGCTGCTGGGGCTGTGCAGTAGAGATGGCTATCGCCGGCGCTATAGGAATTGCCGACACATCAGGATTGAAGGGATTCTCCCGGTTCAGGTAGCTTTCTCTAATATCGAGCAAAACCGCCTGCACCTCATTCTTCAAGACTTTAATCTCGTCTTCAAGTTGGTTTACCCTATCATCCATCTCCATCTACCTGTTCCCCCATTTTCGTGTTTCAGCCCCAGTACCCCCGGGGCAGTTCCCCGGGGATACCAAGACCTCTCTTCTCTAGTGTTGGAAGGTTTGTTCTGACTCGACCTACTGCATGTCCATAACTGTTTCAACAACACCAGGCATCGTGCGGTTGATGGTCAGAGAAGCACCGGTAGGCGGAATGAGCTGGATGTTGAACTCGTCATAGGTATCAACAGTAGCTGTCCCCGGTATTGTAACCGTAACGGTGAACTGCTCATCCTGCTCAAGCATAGAGACACTTCCACGCTCGGTGCTACCAGTAGCCAGTACCAGGGTTGCGGTAACACCCTCAGCATGAACCTCGTCATCCCAGTAGTTGACGACTACAGAATTGGTGTCAACCTTCGCGTTGGGTATGCTCATCTGAACGTTGAACTGAACCGTCTCCAGCTCGCTCTGGCCGGCGCTCAGGCCGAGCACAGAGCCGGCAATCTCCATAGTACTCTGGGCTTGCTCAAGTCCTTTATAGACCGTCTCCTTACCTCTTTCTGCTGAGAAAATGCCCGCCGAGAGTACACTGTAGGCCAGTACCGAAGCTACCGTGACGAAGGCAATCAGTATGATTGCTGTCTCCAGCCCGGTCATGCCTCTCTGCCCACGGTGTAGTTTACTTAGGGCTTTACTAAATCTTTGAAACATTTTTCCTCCTTATTAGACCTACTGCATGTCCATGACCTTGTCGATGACACCCGGCATGGTCCGGTTGATGGTCAGAGCAGCACCGGTAGGCGGAATGATCTGGATGTTGAACTCGTCATAGGCAGTAACGTTGGCGCTTACCGGTATTGTGACCGTAACGGTGAACTGCTCATCCTGCTCAAGCATAGAGACACTTCCACGCTCGG
>CAZEBT010000025.1:0-13584 GCA_964510485.1 uncultured Dehalococcoidales bacterium
AGCTCTAATCCAGGTGCCACTGTTATCCATAGAGTTTACACCAAAATACCAGGTATAAAAAGGCACCATGAATCTCCCGGGAAGAAATGCACCGCACCTGCCGGCTATCTCACCAGTAATTTTCAAACTTCTTGGTGCTTTTGTGTATAACGGCGATTTATACATATTTCGTCCCCAGGTCCCTATGGAAATAACCTCAAGGGGTCCCTTTTCGAGGAGGAATCTAAGGCTTGGTAGGGAAAAGAAGAGATTATGAGGGAAGACGTCTTCCTTGAAGAGATAGTCCTGGTTGGGGACATCTACAAACAGCAGCCCCTGTGCCGATAACCGGGCTGCTGCCGATTTTATGAGGGACAGCGGGTCCCCAACATGCTCCAGGATGTGTGACAGTACCACTATATCGTAGCTTCCGGTAGTCTGCTCTATTGAGTCGATAAAACCGAGTCCCTGTTTACGTCCCCGTGCCTTCCATAGATTCTGCAAATACTGTCTCATAGCCGGGTCAGGCTCGACTGCATCGTACTGGCTGAGCGATACACTACGGCTGGCGCTGGCTACCAGTCCAATATATCCATGGCCGGCACCTATATCCAGTAGCCTTATTCCGTTTGCCTGCTTCGACGGCTCTACGGACTTTTCGATTAGCCTCCACCGCGTCTGCGCCAACCCGAAGGGGACAGGGAATATCCTCAGCGATGGCTCTGGGCTTGCTTCCTGCCAGTACTCGCCCCGGGTATAGAGTTCCCCCAGCTTTTCGTCGGAGAGCGGGGGGAAAGCCATGCCCAGACCACACCGACCGCAGAAACAGATACCATCCGGTGTCTTGTCCCGCTCATGTACACGGGGTTTGGCAGGGTAGGCGACTTGCTTAAAATTGCCATTAGAAAAGTGCCAGGAGCAAACAGGGCAGGTATCCACCTTCATTTGCCTGATTTGAAAAAATCTATCAGATTCTTCACCGCCTCTATTTCCATCTGGACTCTGGACTCCCGGGTAAACGTGGCGATATGCGGGGTCAGGATGACATTCTCAAGCTGGCACAGAGGACCATCATATGGCTCTTTCCCGAAGACGTCCAGTGCGGCACCGCCCAGATGGTTTGACTCTAGAGCGTGGTACAATGCCTCTTCATCAATTACTTCACCCCGTGAGGTATTGACGATAAGTGCGCCCTCCCTCATACTGCCAATCTCCTTTTTGCCCAGAACGAACCTGTTATTCTCTGAGACGGAAACATGGATGGTTACAATATCACACTCTCTTAACAGCAGTTCATTAGAGACTATATTTACCCCATTCTTACCTGCCCATTGCCGGTCCGGTAACAGGTCGGCTCCATAAACCTCGGCACCCAGTCTGGTCAGCAACTCAGCCACTCTCTTACCAACCCTGCCCAGCCCAAGAACCCCGACTTTCCTCCCGGACAATAGATACCCAGCCCTCCTTTTCCATTGTTGCGACCTTAACAGCCCCGTGTGATAGGTCAATCCGCGAAGGAGATCAAAAATCATGGCAACCGCCAATTCAGCAACCGGTAATACCACCACATCAGGCGTATTTCTAATCTCAATCCCCCTGTCTTTAGCCTTTTCAAGGGATATATTATCTATACCAACACCACAGCGGCTGATACAGCGCAGCCTGGGCAGGTGGTCTAAAACATAATCATCGTAGGGCTCCACCCCGGCCACAATCCCCTCACAGTCCTTCCCCATTTCAATAATATCCTCCCGGACCAGACGGCGTCCCAACGTATTCAGGGAATAGTCCAGGCCGCTTTCATCCAGAAGCCTGGCCGGCGTATCATCAAACTCGCCAAAGGTGGACAGTGCCACCAGAACCCTCGGTTTCACCAGCTTGTAATCCTCTCGTAGAGCATCCTTTGCTCTTCATCCTCGGTTAGCAATTTCTCCACCCTGGCAATGTCTCCGGGGATATCCACCCCGCAGGTGGCGCGGGTGGTAACAACCCCCAGGAGCCTGTAGCCATGTTCCAGGACCCTCAACATGTCCACAGATTCAGCCCTCTCCAGTGGAGTTTGCGCCAGCTTAGAGTACTGATGTAAAAATCCCTTTCGAAAAGCCCTGATTCCAGATTCTTTGTGAAGCGGGTAGCCCTGGTTCACCCTGAAGTGCGGTATGGGCGACCGGGAAAAGTACATAACCTGGCTATCCTGGTCAAGGACGGTTTTAACCACATTGGTGTCGTTCAGTTCGTCAGGATTGGTGATAGGGTATATCAGACAGGAGCACAGTACGTCGTCCCTTTCGGCCAGGGGCCGGACAACATCCTGAACCGCTTCGGGTAGAATGAGGGGTTCATCACCCTGGACATTTACGATTATATCTGAATCCAGGGAAGAAGCAGCCTCTTCCACTCTATCGGTGCCCCTCTCGTGGGTATCGGCGGTCATGATGACCTCCCCGCCAAATGATTCTACAGCCTCCCTGATTTCGTCATCACAGGTAGCCACATAGACACCGCTGACGAAATCGCACAGGGATACCCTCCTCCGCACGTGCTCAATCATGGGCAGGCCCAGTATCCTCGCCAGGGGCTTCCCGGGAAACCTTGAAGAACCCATCCTTGCCGGGATAATTACAACAACTCTCTTCTCAGGCACAGGTCTACCTCTGGTTATCGCTCGTTGTTCACCTATTGAGGGAAAACCCCGCAGTCCACATTTACACACTGTCCGGTAATAGCCGACGCCTCCGGAGATGCCAGAAACAGGCAGAGCCGGGCAACCTCCTCGTGGTGCGGGATACGCCCCAGTGCCGAATTCTCCCGGGCAAATTTCTCCAGGAAGATATCAGCATCCTCTCCTCCGGAGGGAGACCCGGCATCATTCAGGGCGGCGAGCAGCCCTTCGGTCCTCACATATACCGGACAAACGGCATTAACACGGATACCATTTGGCCCCAGCTCTTTGGCTAGAGCCTGGGTTAGACCGTTCACCCCGAACTTGGCGGCACAGTAAACCGAATTATTGGCACTACCCCGTTTGCCAGCCAGGCTGGATATGTTGATAATACACCCGCCCCTGCCCATATGCTCCGCAGCCGCCTTACAGCCCCAGAAGGTCCCTTTCAGGTTGGTGTCAATCATTTCATCCCAGAAGGCTTCGTCAGCCTTGTTTATCGGCCTCCACCCCGAAAAACCGGCGCAGTTAATGTAAACGTCCAGACTGCCCGTCCACTTGAGAGCGGTCTGAGCCAGCGCCTGGTGAGCCGATTGCTGGCGTACATCAGCCGACTGGAAGCGAGCCCTTTCTCCCAGGCTCTCGGCTAAGCCGTTATCACTGCGGGCGGCAATGAGGACATGCGCCCCCCGCTCATAAAACCGCCGGGAAATCTCGGCACCAATCCCCCTGGTCCCCCCGGTGACGACCACTGTCTGCCTGATACCTGTCTCTCTATCCATGACAACCTCTCCACAATCACTAAATGGTCATGGCGGTAAAACCACCGTCCACCGCTATTTCGGCGCCGGTGACAAAGCCGGCTGCTTCAGATGAAAGCCAGAGCACCGCACCGACAAGCTCTCCCGGTTTCCCGTAGCGCCCCATAGGGGTGTGCCCTAAAATAGCCCTTTCCCTCTCCGGTGTAATGAAGTTCCTGAGACTCCACTCCGTTGGGAAAAACCCTGGCCTCAGGGCGTTTACCCTGACATTATACGGAGCCCACTCCCTGGCCAGGTTCTGGGTCAGATTTTTCACTCCGGCTTTGGATGCCGAGTAAGTAAAAGCCTTTGACAGGGGTGGCCCCGATGACGCCGACGAGATGTTGATAATGGAGCCCTTCCTCTTTTCCACCATGTACCTGCCGAATACCTGACACCCAAAGAGGGTTCCCTTTAAGCACACATCCAGAATGCTCTGCCATTCCTGCTCGGAAATATCAAGGACGGGGGTGGGGGCATTGATTCCGGCTCCATTGACCAGTATGTCGACATCCCCGTATTTGTCCAGCACCTCTGCCAGCGCCTTTTCGTGCTCCTTTTTGCTGGTGACATCCATCTGGAAGGCAAAGGCATCTCCACCAGCGGCAGACACCTGCCGGGCAGTCCTCCCGGCACTCTCAAGGTCTTTATCCAGTACCGCAACCCTCACCCCGGCTTTCCCGAAGGCAAGAGCCATCTCGCTGCACAGGAACCCGCCAGCACCGATGACCGCGGCTACCTTGCCATCCAGACCAAAGAGTTTTGCCAAGTAATCTGACAATTTATCTAGCCTGCTCCCTTACTGTTCCTCTTTCAGTATAGAGATTGGATAATCTGTGTCTGTGCGGACCATCAAAATAGTTAATAAACGGGATGCGAAAATCAAGAAGTTTGGGGCCATTTTGGGCTTTACTCATGGATAGAAAGTACCTATGCCAGGGGCAATAATTGTCAACAAGATGAATATCTCTTTCCGTCCATGGATATTGGAAAAATTCCGACACTTCTCCCCCAGGCATGGTTTTTTTCTCACGATTGCAACAATAAAATGAGTTTTCTGATACTAAATGTTGACGAAGATAACTAAAATAGAATTCGGTGGTTTCTATATTCATTTCTTGCATTGACGCGATGCTTATTGCTAAATCAAAAGACAGGGTGTTCACCATTTCTAAATTTTCGGAAGGGCAATAGATAAAATCATAATCGTTTTGCTCAAGTTCTTTCGTAACTAAATAGTGTGCCGCGTCAGGATGAGCTTTCCCACAATAATAAGCTTGAAATAATAGAATCTTCCCAAGGTCAATTAATAATATCACTGAGTCAGGATATATTTGCTTAATTAATGAAGCCAAGAACCCATACCCGTCACCAATTAATATTACATTTAACCTCTTTTTCTCCTCCAAATATTGCCTTATGAATACCAATGAGCATATTTGTCTAAAACAATCATACGAAAACGCGAGCCCCATTTTCTTTGTAAGGTCAATGGAAGGCTTGATTAATTTCACTATTTCTTTTTTGCTTGGCACCCCAAGTAAATAGCTACCAATAGTCAGCCATGAAAATACTTGCTTGACAATCGATTTATTTTGCAAATCACCGAATGCAGCACCTACCAGAGATTCTACATTTCCACCCTCTATTTGAACCTTAACTCGCTCTTGATAATATTTCCAGTGAGAAGAAACAAATTGCTCGGGCGTATCATCATTCAAGCAGTAGTGAGTATATAAATGGTTTATTATCTCCGCAGTTTCCATCTTCCGTTTTAGTTTCCTCATTCGCACCATGTTTAGGATTCGTTTCCATCCATAATCTTCTGGAGATACTGTTTAATACCGAAGAGGTCTTCATAAACGGGGATTCCCGGAGTATCAAACGGCTCCTCATTTATTCGGGCCAAGAAGAAGACGCCCGTATTCTGGGCTACCTTGTAGTCCTCATGGCTATCGCCAACATAGGCAATCGCATCCGGGCTGGTGCCTTCTTCGGTCATAATCTTTCGTACTACCTTGCTCTTCTCCCAGGGGGGGGACCCGTATAGGTCCCTGAAATATTTATTGATTCCCCTGGCTTTGATAATAGCCTCCAGCTCCTCCTGGGGCGTGGACGAGGCTACGTACAGGGGCACCCTCGGGTAAAAGTAGCGCAGAAACTCCTCAGCCCCGGCGACATAAGGGCACTCAATTACCTTCTGACGGACAAGCCGGGAAAACCGGGCACCCAGTTCCTTCTTCCGCTCTTCGTCATAGGTCTGGTGCAGGATGTGCGTGACAATATGCTCAAATTTGATATACCGCGAGACTGAATTATGCGCCAGGTGATAGCCCATTATCTGCTCAAGCTCCTGAGGGCAGTCGCTGAATAAATCCCGGAATGCCTGGGTCTTGACACCCAGGGACTCAACAATTACCCCATCAAAGTCCAGAATAATTGTCTTAATCATAGGCCGCTACGCCTCACGTAACAGGTTCCTGATACCCTTTACTGAATCCCGACAGGACTCGCCCAGAAAAAGGATATCGGAGCCAAATGCTATGAAGCGATATCCCTCCTCAAGGCACCTTTTAAGCTCATCAATTGAAGGATATACAACGTGGATTCCGGCAGCAATACCCCGCTTCCCGGCCGCCTCCAGTACCGTCCTCTTGGCTTCTTCTACCCCGGGGTGATTCAATTCGCCAGGTACACCCAGCGAACCGGACAGGTCATAGGGGCCGATGAACAGACCATCTATCCCCTCAACACTCAGTATTTCCTCGATATTACGGACGCTCTCAATATGCTCGACCTGAATGATAAGCAGACTCTCATCGTTGGCAACTTTGACATAATCTTCAAACCCGGGGCCATAGCCGTGGGCCCGGGCTATCCCCACGCTTCTTCGGCCATAAGGGGGATATTTGATGCTGGCGACAGCTTGGCTGGCATCACTGGCGGAGTTAATCATCGGGACAATGACACCGTAAGCCCCGGCATCCATCACCCTCTTGGCCAGACTGGGGTCATTGCTGGTCAGTCGGGCCAGAGGGACACACCCGTTCGATTCAATAGCCAGAATCAGGGAGTGTAATTCCCCAATATCAATGACGCTGTGCTCTAAATCAATAGCAATCCAGTCAAAGCCGGCAGCGCTCATAATCTCGGCAATGGACTCATGCCCCATTGAAACCCAGCTGCCAACCGAGATTCCGCCCTTCTTCAAAGTAGCCTTTACCTTGTTAGCTTTCAACACCTGTCATTCCTCCCTGTCAAGCCGTAGGCTGTTTCTTCCTCAGCACCATACGGGTAAATGAGCTTAACCGGTTTAGCTGTAAAAACTCCTGAAATGATTGAAGGGTACCTGGGTCTCTGTTATCAAGTATATACCTAACAAAGCGAGGCAGGTTAATTGAGGGGTCCTCTTTATAGGCATTAGCCACGACCTCAATATCCAGAAGGCCAGGGGTACTCAGTTCAAGGCAGTCAAAGCCGTGTCTCTCGGACAGGAGCACCAGCCCTTCGAGCGAGGGGACATTTATCCGGTCTGGCGGGAAGATGCTGTTCGACCTTTCCCACAGCACCTGTAAATCAAACCCGCTGATGGAAATTGTAGTGAGAAAACACAGCCCTCCCGGCACGATTACACCCTCCAGCGCACTAAAAAAGGCGTCAACATCGGAGAGCCGGTCAACTACTTCAAACAGGGATACGCCATCAAATAAATTATCGGGGGGGAGGGCATCAATGGGTTTTTCTACAATCCGGATACCCCTCTTCTGATAATCAGCCTCCTCCAGAGCTATCTTCGGATTGAGGACGGTTATCTCCCTAAAGTAGTCGCTTTCAATCAATTCTGCCAGAAACGGGTGGTGGATGGTATTGATATCAGCGAACCGCCACGCTGAGGGCAGGTACTCCTCTACAGCCTCAATAATCCACTGCACTCTCGGCTTGAATAGCTTCTCCCTTCTCTTAGCCTCAGTTGCCGTTGCTAGCTGCTGGTTCCAGAACTGGCGTGCCTTTGAGCTTTTATAGTACTCATTGATTAGCGAATCGTCGGGGCGTGGGGAGACGTATACAGTACCGCAGCCGGTGCATTCCCAGTACTGAAGCCCGAATTTAGTAAAACTCTTGCTCCTGTCACCACTGAGGCAGGCGGGGCACTGGCAGTCGGAAAGCGCCGCGCCACCAAGGAAATATGACCTGACATCACCCTGCGTCAGCTTCAAATAGGTGTTTAATGGCGTGCTGGGCTTTAACTCAAACTCCCGGATGTCGTCGTATTGAACTATCGTCTTCATTTCCGATTTCTCCTGGCAACCCTGAAATGCACCAGAATCAGTACTTTACGTTATCCTCCCGGTAGATTCTGTCAATTAGCTCCATAATCTTGAGGGCATCCTCCGAGGAGCTGTTGACCACAGGTTTATCATTTTGAATGCAATCGAGAAAATCACTGACTTCAGATGACCATGAGATGTCACGGTCAAAGTAGGTAATCTCTTCCCGGGGGTTGCCCAGAGCAAAGGTCTCGTCTTCAAATTGCCTCTTCCCCACCACCAGTGTTTCTCTACCGTAGCTACCCGTTTGTGAGAGCAGCCCGGAGATGAACAAGTACCCCTTCTCCAGGAAAATCTCCAGACGGAAGGTGTGCTTCCAGAGTGTTGCTGAGGAATGGAGCATAGCCACCTGTGCCCTGTCATTTCGCAGGATAACAAAGGCATTGTCTTCCAGCTCGGTATTCCAGTAAGAATTTGTTAGGTAGCTTTTAACCTCCTGGAAATCCCCACAGAATAGCCGGAATAGGTCAAGCATATGAATCCCCTGGTCCAGCAGGATACCGCCCCCGGATATCTCCCTCTTGTTCCTCCATGATTTCTCAAAACTCAAACCGCCAGACTTGCCGTAGACCCCCCTCAGGCAGAGAATCTTCCCGTATCTCCCGCTATCAGTCAGGGTCTTGGCTTCCATTATTCCCGGATGGTAGCGGTGATTAAACCCGAACATCAGTTTTAGAGGCTGGTTTGCCTTCTCTGCCTTGATGATATCCCTCACATCCCTGATCGACCGACCGGGCGGCTTTTCGCAGAACACATGCCTGCCGTGGTTTAGACTGTATATCACAATTTCCGTTGAATAAACATTCGGGGTACAGACGAAGACAATATCAAGGTCACTCTTTACCAGGTCGGGGTAATACTCAAAGGTCTCATACCCCGGGTTCAGGTCAGCCAGCGCGGCAGGACTTACATCGCATACCCCGCACAACTCCAGGCCAGGGTGCTCGTTGATTACTGCCTCCCTGATCTTACCCATATAACCATAACCGACTATTCCGGCTTTGAGTTTTAGCCCCATGGGTGAGTCCACCCCCTGACAAGCTCAGATTATGAAGCTGTCAAGCCCCTTATCCGTAATTCTATAGAAGTAATTATCAAGATATTCCCTAGCCAGCCCTCGCTGGCGGTAAAACTCCTCGTCAGCCATGTCATAAATCTCCTCAACTACCCCTGGTAGGTTCGTATGCTGGCTGACCACCCATTTCAAATGACGGCACTCAAACAGAGGGTCGTAGCTCAAAATATCGCCCGAATCAAAGTGAATAATCGGCTTGCCCATCATCAGCGCCTCCAGGGCTACGGTGCTTCCCCAGTAGATGACCACGTCGGATTCATCAATGTCCCTTTCCAGGGGCTCGTTTTCCGATAACGATACGTGAGGAAAACGAGCAATGTCATAGTCAAGCTTGTGCCTGATTTGCCCCAGCGGCATAGCCGGATGAGTCCTAATCTTAATCCTGTAGTCGGTTGACTCCTTTAACTCCTTCAGGACGTAATTTACCATACGGTAAACCCCGAACACCCCCTCCAGGGCAACAAGGATGCGGTTCGAGCGGTGTCTTGGCCTGGGCTGGATATTGAAAAGGTACTCAAACCTGAGGGCACAGGCCTCCTGAATTCTGCCGGCATCGTAGTGTCCGTACCGTTCCATTATTTGCCTGGGAGCACCTCCGACCGTCAGGATTCTGTCCGGCATCGGGATTACCCCCTTCTCATGCTCACTGACAAACATATTCGCCGAAGCCTGAGGGACTACCGTGTGCTGGTAACCAAGTATCCTCGTTTCCGGGGAATATTGCCTCAGGGCCATTGTACACACCCTCTCCCAGGGGTTATTTTCGCAGGTAGTTGTAAAGGTGTCAACATGAACCGTATTTAACATTCTTCTTGTCCAGTAATAATATAGGTAGTTCGTAACTGCGCCCTGGCTCCTGAAGTCCCTGTCAATTTCTGCCCCGACAATATCAGAGACGTCAAGACCGTGGAAATCCACCCTCTCTTTAATCTTAATTCTGTGGCGGTAAATATCCATAATTGCCCTGATTGGGTCCGTATACTTCAGGAACAGCTCCTGAGGGATAATAAGGTACTCTTTATTGGCAGCTATTTTGCTTACGATTGATTTGTAGTCCCCGATAACACCGGCCACTACCAGGAGTCTTTTACCCTTTTTAACCAGATACTCAGGTAATACGCCGAAGAATGAATCCCGGTACTTATTGTCCTGGTTAATTGAACCTGAGTAAAACCACGACCTCAGCACATAGAAGCTGCTGCCTAGTCCAGCTTCAGCGGTAAATCTCCTCCTCAGGTACCTGTTGGCTATACGGGTCCTCTGCCAGCTACCAAGTATGAAAAGGACATCTCCGGCTATCTGCCGGGCGGTCTTATCTAGAAATTGCAGAGCACTGTGCAGGAGGCTGTGTACCATCGTAAAACCGATTGAATTTGCCAGGCAGTACTCCTTTATGGAGCCGCATATTTCTTCGGGGGGATTAATAACCAGTATGTCATCCTCTGAATTTTTTCTGAAGGCATCAATCAGTGAATAGAACCGGAATAAATTAGGGGATAACCTTGATACGAACCTGTTTTTAGAAGCTGTAAAGGTTGTCCACCAGAATATGGAGCCGTGCTTCTGCCCCAGCCTGCCGACCAGGTCAATGTAGGACTGAAGAAAGCCATCCCTGAACGAATCGTCGTACTGGGCTATCTCTATCTCTCTGAGGGCATACCTGTCTAATATTCGGGCAATATCCTCTTTTCTATCCCCCAGGTAGATATAGCGATAGCCCTTCCCGCGCCGCCTCAGGTAACGCCGCAACCTCTTATCGTCCCGAGAAACAACGACTTCCATACCTACTCGCTAAGCAACCTTCTCAGTCGAGTAAGAGCCTTCCCGTCTAAATACGGGTCTATTTCGTCCCTGACATAGGTATTCAAGAAGTCCTCAAAGTCCTTATCGGTGACCTCATACAGCCAGTAGTGGACCAGTTTTTTCAGTTCGTCATAATTATGGGCTACAAGGTTCGGTATTCTATCGTAACGACAACCCCTCCATCTATTGCTGGGGTCAAAGAAGATTGCCTTCTTTCTGGCGCCTAAAGCTTCCACAGTTGAGGACGAAAAGGCAAAGGTAATCGTCAGGTCACTCGCAGAGATTACTTCAGATGGGTCACCATTATAGCCAGTCAGATGGCACCGCGGGTGTTTCCTCAATTCAGCCAGGGCCGGTTTGTAGTGTTTATAAAAAATATCGGTATTCCCCCCGAATCCCTCATATAAGCCCAATATGCTCTCTTCGGCTTTCTTCTCTTTCACGATGACCAGCATATCGGAAAACTCCTCCACCAGTTTCAATATGCACTGATAAAAAATAACCCCGTCCTCCAGAGGAGAGTATGAATTCGGTAAATAACTGCTATCAAAAAACGAGACTATTTTATGTCTGTCCCTCTCAAAACCGGTGGATATTTCCTTATCGAGTGTTGAAACTACTCTGCCCTCTAAAATATCGACTATTGACTGAGACCACATACAGCCGATGCCTACATAGTTACCTATTCTTTGGGGATGCAGCTTGTAGTATTCAACCAATTCGTCGTTCCATGATACATAATAGTCATAGTACAGGAACGACCACAACCAGTGGCGAGCACTCCTAATATCACTACCTGCAGGTACAAGGAGATAGCCGAGGGAGCCAGAGTGGGCATAATACCAGGTTTTAGCTCCGGTTTTATTAAGTAATATGTTCCTGCCGATGTGGTCTATTCCCTCGTCATTGAAGGTTATGAAGTGTTTGATTGTAATCACCTGCAATATGGAAGACCACCTGATGAATACATTTAATAATATTGTGTTTACATCAAGCACATGTTTGTTCTCAAACAGCCCCAGGAATACATTTTTAATGGTGTAGCTTAGTGTCTTCCTGAGAGCGCGCCAGGATGACATAAACCGCTTTGAGCAGTCTATCATATTCAAATTCCTGGACTCTACTTCATCCAGATTATCTCTTGAGATAGCAGGATTTATAAGTATAAATACCGTGTTGTCTTTCCTGATATTATCACCATCAAGCAGGAAATCAACCGACCTGGTTTTAAATTTAAATTGGTAGTCTGGATTTCTTACAGCTATTGCGTACCTGTACTCCTTTACCTGGCTATTCTCCCTCCGATATGCTATCGCCTTAATAAAATAAAGGGCTATTATGCCAGACTGGATGAGCCAAGCTCTAACTTTCCCCCCAAAACCATATAAGCTGTTAAGAATGGTTAAATTACGGGCAATATCAATTTTTTCGTGGCTCTGATAAAACGCACCGCTCTCCTTTATAAGTTTTAGATATTGTTCATATCTATAAGAAATAAATAAACCTCTTTCACCCGGCTTGAGTCTGTCTTCTTCTTCTCTCAGATATGAATTTATGTAATAGAACTCAGATAAGTTTCTTGTGATTTCTTTCTTGTACGCCAGTTCAATATTTTCATCTCCGTAAATCTTCGCCATTTCCTTAATAAGGGCAGAGCCGTTAGTCAAGCATTTATATACCTTCTCTAAATTATCTAATGCGGTTCCATAACACTCATTGTACACATATCCAATGGGGGGTATCCCTGAAATCCTCCCATCCTTTATGAGCTTTTTAACCCAGCTCTTTTTCTTCGCCGAGCCTTCATTATCAAAGAACCCTATTTCCCTTTGCTTCCACAGATGATATTTTAAGATGGGGGAATGGGCTAATCTTAATTGTTCAAATATTACCTTGGTGTAAGCCATTTATTATCCCGTTTCACGATATTAGTTCCCAGCCTAGCGGTGTGCCCCGCTGAATATCCCGGGCTGCTTTTCGACCCAGCACATCTTTAAGGTAGCCGGGACGCAGACCATGCCCCGGTCGGATAGAACGCACATTCTCTTCCGTAAATGTCTCCCCCTTTTTTATATCCCTGACGGCAAAGAGCGAGCGGCGAAAGGCACGGCTCCCGGCCTCCTGCTCACCTGCTTCATATCGCACCTCACCCAGTGCCTTTTCAACAGTCCGAATCGCCTCTGACATTACCTTGAACTCCTCCGGCTCAAGAGAAAAGGCACTATCGGGGCTTGGCATTTTCCGCGAAAGAGTGAAGTGTTTCTCCACAATACAAGCCCCCAGTGCCACGGCTGCTACCGGCACTGCGATTCCCAGGGTATGGTCGGATAGACCAACCGGAACCTTAAATGTTTGGGCTAAATGGGGAATGGTGTGCAGATTCATCTCTTCTGGCGGCGCCGGGTAGGCGCTGGTGCACTTCAGTAGAGCAATCTGTGGGGCTCCTGCCTTGCGTGCCGCATGGACCGCCTCTTCAATCTCACTCTTGGTAGCCATACCTGTTGAGATAATTATCGGCTTACCTTTACTGGCTATGTATTCAATAAGAGGAGTGTCCACAATCTCAAAGGAGGCTACCTTATAGGCTGGCACGCCCATTTCTTCCAGAAAATCAACGGCTGTTTTATCATAGGGTGTGGAGAACAGGTCAATGCCGAGGCTATCCGCTATCTCTTTAAGTTTTGGCTGCCACTCCCAGGGCATGTAGGCTTCGCGGTAAAGGTCATAAAGGGTTTTGCCATCCCAGGGTGTCCCGCCGCCAATGCGGAATAGCTCAGAATTAACGTCAATGGTGATGGTATCCGGTGTGTAGGTCTGTAGTTTGACGGCATCGGCGCCGGCTTCCTTAGCCTTTCTAACCAGCTCAACCGCGTCATCGAACTGCTGGCGGTGGTTGGCGGAAAGCTCAGCAATAATGTAAGCGGGATTTCCTGACCC
>CAZEBT010000026.1:0-13536 GCA_964510485.1 uncultured Dehalococcoidales bacterium
CCTTCACTCCCTCCTGTTTCTATTATAGCCAGTGCTGCCTTCTCAAGCAAACAGCACCTCTGCCGGATAACCCTTTCCGCCTGACCTTGACGCCACCCGGCAAAGTTGGTTAAGATAGTCTTCGGGCTCCGCTCTTAGAGCCTGCCCGGTAATCCGTAGGGAGAGAGTGATTATATGACCTATTCCACCATTGTCTATGCTAAAAGGGAACGTATTGCTACCATAACCCTCAACCGGCCCGAGGCAGATAATATCATCAACCAGCAGCTTGCCCGGGAGCTGGCTGAGGTGTGCCGCAAGATAAACCAGGACGATAGCGTTTATGTGGTCACCATTACCGGGTCTGGAGACAGGCTTTTCTGCGGTGGCAGCGAACTGGAAGGACCGGGGGCGCCGTACAATGCTGCCACAGCGATAGCCGGTATAGACCAGCCGGTTATTGCCGCTATCAACGGTGACGCACTGGGGCAGGGGCTGGAGCTGGCGTTAAGCTGTGATATCCGAATTGCCTCAGATAAGGCACGGCTCGGGTTTCCTCAGGTTACCCTGGGGCTCATTCCAATGGATGGCGGTACACAGCGGTTACCCCGCATCGTGGGCAGGGGTAAAGCGCTGGAGCTTATTTTCACCGGGGAGACCATAAACGCTGAGGAGGCGCTGGAAATAGGGCTGGTCAGCAAAGTGGTCGCCCGGGAAAATCTGGCTTCCGAGGTTGAGGCTTCAGCCCAAAGTATAGCCAGCAAGGCACCCATTGCCCTTAAGTATATCAAGGAGGCAGTAAATAAGGGGCTGGATTTGACCCTTGAGCAGGGGCTTCGCCTTGAGGCTGACCTCTATTTTCTGCTCCACACCACTGCCGACAGGACCGAGGGCATCCAGGCCTTCAGGGAGAAAAAGACCCCCGGGTTTAAGGGAGAATAGTTATCAGCGGAGGTCTAAGAGGGGCAGAGCCCCTCTTTAGAAAAAATCATCCCCTTCCCCTTATTAATATTAAGGGGAAGGGGATAAAGCGGGTTCCCAGGAAAATCGAAGATTTTTCTGGGTGCTTACAGGAGATAGGGTTCCATAAATAAGTTAAAATGAGTGATTTTGAGGTAATTATCTACGAAAAAAAGGATGATATAGGCTATATTACCCTCAACCGTCCTCAAGCCCTGAACGTCTATAACATTCAGATGAGGGATGAGCTTTACCAGGTGCTGGGCGCCATTAAAGATGACCCTGAGGTCAGGGTAGCCATACTCAAGGGCGCCGGAGACAGGGCATTCTGTGCCGGCGCTGACCTGACCGAGTTTCTCACCGCTCCGTCACCGATAATTGCCCGCCAGGTGCGCTGGGAGCGCGATATCTGGGGACTTTTCCTCGGCATCAGCAAGCCTCTAATTGCCGCCCTCCACGGCTATGTTCTGGGCTCAGGGCTGGAGATGGCACTGTGCTGCGATATCAGGGTGGCTTCAGAGGATGTCCAGTTTGGTGTACCGGAGATGGGGCTGGGTATAATCCCTGCCGCCGGTGGCAGCCAGACCCTGCCCCGGCTGCTAGGCAGGGGGTATGCCCTGGAAATGCTGCTATCCGGGCGGTGGGTTAGAGTTGAAGAAGCCCGCCGGATGAAGCTGGTCAACCGGATAGTACCCCGGGAAGAACTGCTGCCCGCAGTTGAAAGGTTAGCCAGTAAGATTGCAGCCTATCGCCCACTTGCACTGAGCTATGCCAAGCAGGCTGTTACCCTGGGGCTTGACCTGAGCCTGGAACAGGGGCTTGAACTTGAAGCCAGGCTTGGTGCTCGCCTGGTAAGCCAGTCCTCTCCGCTATGAATCGTATTAAGAGAACAGAATAAAGCAAAAAGGAGGCAATATGAACACCACAGAGTTCCTCAACATAGCCACCGCAATCTGCCCGGACAAGGAGGTTATTGTCTTCGAGGGGAAGAGGTTTACCTTTAGCCAGCTAAACGAGCGGGTGAACAGGCTGGGCAATGCGCTATCAGGCATGGGTATACAGAAGGGGGACCGGATAGCTACCCTTCAGGTCAACTGTAACCAGTGCGTGGAAATCTACTTTGCCGCCGCAAAAATCGGCGCTATCCACGTACCCCTTAACTTCAGAGCCAGGGGGAGTGAGCTTGCCTACATGCTTAACAGCGCGGAGGCTACCGCACTCTTTGTCGGTGAGCGCTATATTGAGCTGGTGAACTCTATCAAGCCTGAACTGAAGTCCGTAAAGCACCCTATATCTATTGATACCCCGCACGAGGGTATGCTGAATTACGAGGACATTATTTCGTCAGCCAGCCCTGATGAAATCTTCACTGAAATTGGCGATGACGACACCACCATACTGATGTATACCGCCGGCACCACCGGATTCCCTAAAGGGGTCATGCTACCCCACAATAGCTTTGCTATCTATGTGCTGGAGAATGTTACGCCGGCAGACCCGGTAACAGTGGAGAAGAATATCCTCACCGTCCCGCTCTATCACGTGGCCGGGGTCCAGGCGATGATGGCCGCCATTTACGGGGGACGTACCATGGTAATGGAGAGGCAGTTCGACCCTGAGGAATGGATGGGGCTGGTGCAGGCAGAGAAGGCCGGCAGGGCAATGATGGTCCCCACCATGCTCAAGCAATTGATAGACCACCCTGACTACAGCAAGTATGACCTCAGCAGCCTGAAGGTGATTACCTATGGGGCTGCCCCCATGCCCCTTGAGGTCATCAAAAAGGCGATTGACGTCTTCCCGGGGGTCAGCTTTATCAATGCCTTTGGACAGACAGAGACGGCATCAACTATTACTACCCTGAGCCCGGAAGACCATGTCATTACCGGCACCGACGAGGAGAAGGAGAGGAAGCTAAAGAGGCTCTCCTCTATTGGCAGGCCCATGTCCGATGTTGAAATGAAGATACTTGACGAGGACGGCAACGAGCTGCCACCGGGAGAGGTCGGTGAGATTGTGGCCAGGGGACCCAGGGTAATGAGCGGGTACTGGAAGGAGCAGGAAAAAACAGAAAAGACCATAGATAAAGATGGATGGGTACACACCGGTGACATGGGCTATGTAGACGAGGATGGCTACTTCTTCCTGGCGGGGAGAGCCACCGACATGATTATCCGGGGAGGAGAGAACATCTCCCCTGAAGAGGTGGAGGGGGTGATATTGTCACACCCCAAGGTTGAGGATGCGGCGGTAATCGGTATCCCCGATGAGGACTGGGGCGAGGTTCCCAAGGCTATCTGTGTGCTCAAGAAGGGCTGTGGGGACTGCACCCCCGAGGAGATAATGGAGTACTGCCGTGCCAATCTGGCCAGCTATAAGAGGCCCAGGGTAGTAGAGTTTACCGACGAGCTGCCCAGAAATCCTATGGGTAAGATTCTCAAGCGGGTGCTGCGTGAACAGCACGGTGGAGAGCCGGGGAAACAGGCCTGAGGACCGGCAGAGAAACTATTGAACATGGGCAGTAATAAGGGACAGTCTGGCAGGACATATAGCAGAGTATACCGGCACTCCATTGAAGACCCCGAAGGCTTCTGGGGTAAGATTGCTGAGAACCTTCACTGGTACCGGAAGTGGGACAGGGTACTTGATGACTCAACCCCCCCCCTTTACAGGTGGTTTGCCGGTGGTAAGACAAACCTCTGCTATAACTGTGTGGACAGGCATGTCCTGAATGGTCACGGGGACAAGGCAGCCATATTCTGGGAGAGCACCTCAAGAGAGCAGTCAAGGGCTATCACCTACAACGAACTCTACAGAGAAGTCAACAGGTTTGCCGGCGTCCTGAAAAACCTCGGGGTTAAAAAGGGCGACAGGGTTGCTGTGTACCTCCCGGTGTTACCGGAGGCATTTACTGTCATGCTTGCCTGTGCCCGAATTGGGGCAATACACTCGGTGATATTTACCGGGTTTGGCGTTGATGCCCTGACCAGCCGGCTCATAGATACCGAGCCAAAGGTCATGATAACTGCCGATGGCAGCCTCCGAAGGAGCCGGGTAATCCCCCTCAAGGAAACAGTAGACAAATCTCTGGAAAGGGTCGGACTGGAAACCGTGATTGTGCTGGACAAGGGCATTGTCAATGCCAGCATGAAGGAAGGAAGAGACTACTACTGGGATGAGCTGCTCAGGGAAAAGGGAGAGGAGTATGTGGAGCCGGCAAAGCTGGAGAGCACGGAGCCATCATACATACTGTACACATCAAGCAATACTGCCAAGCCCTACGGCGTGGTAAGGGACACCGGTGGCTACATGGTGGCGCTCTATAACTCCATGAAGCAGGTTTATGGTGTGAGAGATGACGATGTTTACTGGGCAACATCAGACATAGGCTGGGTTGTCGGTCATAGCTATATGGTGTACGCTCCGCTTCTCCTTGGTATCACGTCGGTAATGTTCCAGGGGGCACCGGACTACCCTGACCACGGAGTACTGTGGAGGACCATTGAGAAGTATGGTGTAAATGTAATGTTCAGCACCCCGACTGCAATGAGGATGCTCCGAAGATTCGGCGTGGAGCACATCAGAAGGTGTGATACCAGCTCACTTCGCTACCTCTTCCTCGCCGGCGAGAAGCTGGAGGAATCTACCTGGCAGTGGGTAAGCGACGCCCTGGACGGCAGACCGGTAATAGACCACTACTGGATAACCGAATCCGGATGGCCAATGGCAGCCAATATGCCCGGAATAGAGCTGCTCCCCATAAAGCCAGGCTCAGTAACGAAACCGGTGGTAGGCTACAACCTTATTATTGTGGACGAAAAAGGCAGGCCGGTCCCGGCAAATACAAAGGGCTATCTGGTAGCCAGACCGCCACTGCCTCCGGGAAACCCGGTGACCATGTGGAGAGATGACGAACGGTACAGGAGGGACTACTGGCAGCAGTTTGCGGGAGAGGAGCTGTTCCTTACCGGGGATTACGCTGTGGAAGACGAGGACGGATATCTAACACTGCTCGGCAGGACAGATGAGCTGCTAAATGTGGCCGGACACAGGCTGGGACCAAGAGAGATAGAGGAAGTGATACTGACCCTTCCTGCTGTAGCCGAGGTTAGCGTGCTGGCAGTAGCTGATTCCCTCAGGTACGAAGTGCCTGTCTGCTTTGCGGTGCTTAACCGGGGTTTTGAGCCCTCGGCTCAGCTCGGGGTAGAAATAAAGAGGCTAGTCAGGGAGAGGATTGGGCCAATTGCAACACCAAAGGACGTCCTTTTTCTGGATACGCTCCCGAAGACCAGGAGTGGCCAGTGCATGAGGCAGGTGCTGAGGGCAGCCTACGAAGGACAAAGCCCGGAAGACCTGAGCACCCTGTATGATGGAGTGAGCGCCGAGGAAGTAAAACAGGCAGTTGCCCGGATAAAAAGGCAGTTGGGCTGAAATCCACACCCCGGTTCAATACACCTGCTGGTCTATAGATTCTTCGTCTGAATCCGCTCCGGGGGCCCCCTGGCTTATCCAGGTCCTTCTGTCCCTTATATCCCGGTCAAAAAGAATGCGGTTAATTACCAGCCCCCCCAGGGACACTGATGCGCTGAGCGGAGTTTTTGGTACAATTATTCTCCTGAATATTCCTATCGTGGCGATTGCCACCATCCCCAGCATAATCGGCAATCTCTCCTCTATACCCAGCGGCACGCAAAGGAACCAGCTAAAGAAAGGTAGGGAGATATATGCCAGCAGTACCCCCAGGGCCACCTGCCGAAACGGGGCGAGGCTGTAGGCCAGCACAAATATCATCAGCCCCAGCCACGGACAGAGTATGGTAATAACCCCCAGGGAGGTAAAAACACCACGTCCACCCCGAAAGCGGAGAAATACGGACCAGTTGTGCCCGATAATCGCCAGGACGCCCACCGTTACCTGCTGAGCGGCACCAAGCCCCAGCAGCTGGGCAACCCATACCATTAGCGCTCCCTTACCGACATCAAAAATGGCTACGGGCACCGCCAGCCGCTTTGAACCGGCGCTGAGGACATTGGCGGCACCGACATTGCCGCTACCGACCCTCCGTATATCAATGCCGCGCGACCACCTGGCTACCAGATAGGCAGCCGGCACTGAACCCAGGAGATAGGCACCTATTACCAGTAATACAAACTCAGTAACCATAAGCCAGCATCACAGACTGGTCAGCTTTAGAGCCCGCTCCCTGGCCAGAGCGACCAGTCGCTCTACTGATTCCTTAGGGACATCCACCCCACCGAGCATAGTCTCAGTGGCAGCATCCAGACCGTGGTAGTCACTGCCACCAGTAATAATAAGCCCATACCTGCTGGCAATGCAAACCAGCCGGTCAATCTCCTCAGCGGTATAGCCACCGTAGTAGCCCTCAATACCTATCAGGCCAGCTCCCTTCATCTCGGTAACCATCTTCTCCGGGTCAGGAACCGTGAGCGGGTGTGCCAGCACCGGCAGACCTCTGGACTGCAATATCAGCTCCACCGCCTCTACGGGTGTCATCTTTTCCCGCCCAACGTAGGCAGGGCCATTCCTGCCTATATACCTGTCAAACGCCTCTCTGAGCGAGCCTATATAACCCTTCTCCAGCATAGCCCGGGCTATGTGAGGACGCCCCAGGGTGCTGCCACCGGCTATTTCCTGGACCCGGTCCCACTCAATGTGCAGACCCAGACCATTCAGCTTAACTATCATTCCCTGTGCCCGCTGCCGCCGCGAGTTGCGCATACTCTCCAGCCTGGCCTGTAACGCATTGTCAGTGTAGTCTACGAAATAGCCCAGGACATGAACCTCGCCATCGGAGACATCGGTGCTGATTTCAACGCCGGGTATGACCTCCAGCCGGGGGAAGGCTTTAGCCGCTTCTATGGCGGGAATAATACCATCTACCGTGTCATGGTCAGTAATGGCAATAACAGTCAGCCCGGCGGCGGCAGCCTGGCGAATAATCTCGGCCGGACTGAACCGGCCATCAGATGCCGTGGTATGTATATGGAGGTCCACCCCGGCCACTATCCCACCTCCCGCGAGATTCTTTCGATGCTTACTGCCCTGCCACTGGCGTCGTCAACCGTGACCAGGACTGCATTGAAGGCGGTTTTACCCCTCCCGACGGATAGGCGATGGGGTATCATCGTCAGAAACCGCTGAAGCACGGTATCAGCATCATCACCTATGATGGAGTCCACAGGTCCGGTCATGCCAATATCGGTAACATAGGCAGTGCCCCGAGGCAGCACCCGGGTGTCAATGGTGCCCACGTGGGTGTGAGTGCCGAGTACGGCACTTACCCGGCCATCCAGATATCGCCCCATGGCTACCTTTTCCGATGTCGCCTCGGCATGGAAATCAACAATAATTACCGGCGGCCTGTCTTTAACCTCAGCTAACAGCCTGTCCATAGCCCTGAACGGGCAGTCAAAATTGCTCATAAAGGTTCTGCCTATCAGGTTAACCACCATAGCCCGCCCTGTGATTACGTAGCCCCTGCCGGGCACGCCCGGGGGATAGTTTAGCGGGCGCAGTATAGGCATCTCGCTATCAAGATAGGGGATAATCTCCTTCTGAGCCCATATATGATTACCCGAGGTCAGCACGTCAGCACCAGCATCCAGCATCTCACTGGCCGTGGCCAGGGTTACACCCAGGCCACCGGCAGCATTCTCGGCGTTAGCAATAACCAGGTCTAACCCGTACCCCTGCCGCAGGTCAGGCAAAACCTCACTCAGTGCCTGCCTGCCTGGCCTGCCAATTACATCACCAACTGCCAGTATTAACATCAGCCTCCCCAGAGGAGCCAGGCACCATATGGTGCCACCCCCTACTTAGCATAGACTATGGCTCTCGTTTCCCTGAGCACAGTAACCTTTATCTGACCGGGATACTCCACCCCCTCCTCTATCCTTTTCACAATGTCGCGGGCGAGCCTCATCGCTCCTAAATCGTCAATCTCCTCCGGCTTCACCAGAATTCGTACTTCCCGGCCAGCCTGAATAGCGTATGACTTGTCTACCCCCTTGAAGCTATTAGCGATATCCTCCAGTGCTCTTAGCCGCTTCAGGTAGCCCTCCAGTGACTCGCGTCTGGCTCCCGGTCTGGCGCTACTGATAGCATCAGCAGTGGCGACAATAAATCCCCACAGGCTGGTGGTAGTGGTCTCCCCGTGGTGCTCAGCAACGCCTTGAACCACCTCCGGAGACTTATCCCACTGCTGAACAAGGTCAGCCCCGATGGCGGCGTGGGTGCCTTCTACCTCCCGGTCTACCGCCTTACCAATGTCATGAAGCAGCCCGGCTTTCTTGGCTATGGCGGGGTTGGCTCCCAGCTCGGAAGCAATCATCCCCGACAGGTGTGCGACCTCAATACTATGGCCCAGCACATTCTGGCCGTAGCTGGTGCGATACTTAAGCCGACCGAGCAATTTGATTAACTCGGGACGCAGTCCGGGTACCCCTACATCATATGCCGCCTGCTCGCCGGCTTTGTAGATGGAGGCCTCCACCTCTCCCTCTGCCTTGGCCACCACCTCTTCAATACGAGCCGGATGGATGCGGCCATCAAGGATAAGCTTGGTCAGGGCCAGACGGGCCACCTCTCGGCGCACCGGGTCAAAGCTGGACAGGGTCACCGCCTCAGGGGTATCATCAACAACCAGGTCAACCCCGGTAGCCTGCTCCAGCGCCCTTATATTGCGGCCCTCCCGCCCGATGAGCCTGCCTTTCATCTCATCACTGGGCAGGGGCACACTGACTACCGTGGTCTCGGATACTACCTCGGAGGCACAGCGCTGAATAGCCTGGGCTACAATCTCCTGAGCCCTGATATCAACCTCCTCCTTCAGCTTGGCTTCCCACTCGTGCAGACGACGCGACGCTTCCTCCTGCATCTCCACTTCCATTCTGTCAAGCAGGGCTTGCTTAGCCTCGGTACTGGACATACCAGAAATGAGCTCCAGTTGCTGTACCTGCTCGTTTCTGGCTTCGTCAAGCTGGATGCGGGTTGACTCCATCGCCTTTTCCTTATTGACCAGGTCGCGCTCACGCTGGTTCACGCCCTCAAGCTTGCGCTCCATAGACTCTGTCTTGGACGACAGTCGGTTCTCCTGGCGCTGCAGCTCACTGCGCCGTTCACGGTACTCCGACTCAGTAAGCGACTTGAGCTTGCTTGCCTCCTCCCTGGCCTTTTCGGTTAACTCCTTGGAATTGTCCCGGGCTTCAGCCACTATTTTAGCTGCTCTGCGCTGGGCGGTCCGCAGCAGACGGTTGATAGCCATTCGACGGAAGAAGAAGACAATGGCACCGCCCAGTATCACACCGATGACAAAGATAGATGCTATTGCGGTATAGAATTCTATTCCCACTGTTATCACCTCACTTTCCTGTATAAATTTCCACCACCACCCTGCCCCAGTTATCAGCCTGGATAGTATTTACCTAGCCACACCCCCCAGCTCCCGCCACACACGTCCTACGGTACGGTTTATCACCCCGTAACCAAAGCCGCGCCGCTGAAGGTATCCGTCTAATTTGCGACGAAAGCTCTGATAATCCGAGAGGGGTAACCTGCGGGCTTTACCCAGGGCAGCCCGATAGGCATTGTCATCATCGCTAGCACCGCTAACTACCCGTTCAATGATTTCGGCAGGCACACCCTTTCGCCTGAGCTCCAGGCTCGTTAGCCACTGGCTACGCGGGCTGAACATCTCCCGGTTCTCCCTCCAGAACTGAGCAAAGGCTATATCATCCACCAGTCCCTGCTCCTTCAGCCTGGCTATCACTGCCTCCACATTATCACCGTCGAAACCACGCTTACAGAGCCGCTCTCTCAGCTCAGATTCACTCCGGGGACGGTAGCCGAGATAGCGATTGGCGGCATTAAGGCAACGCTCAAGGTGGTCAAACCTGGCCAGCGCATCAATCTGTCTATCTGATAGCTCCTGACCAACATGCAACCCCTCTTTTGCAGCCAGCTCAGCCTCCAGACCAAAAGCAAATTTGCCGTTCAGGAATATATTTACCCGCTTCCCCGGCCTCCTCCCGGCCCGTATGGCAGTAATCTCGCTCATCTTACTTCCACCCACCTCCAAAAAATAAAGCCAAGACCAGGGCTTTGGCCTCAGCTTCATCACTTCTGCTGTTTACTAGATTATCAGTTTATGGTTTCACTAATCCCTAGCCACGGGATGAGGGGTGACCATAGCTGAGGCTCTAACCTGCTGCTCAATCTCCTGGGCAAGCTCGGAATGGTCAACGAGGTATTGCTTGGCATTCTCCCTGCCTTGCCCCAGACGGGTATCACCCCATGAGAAAAAGGCGCCGGACTTCTTCACCAGCCCCAGCTCAACACTAAGGTCAATAATATCACCTTCCAGGCTTATCCCGTGGTCAAACATGATATCAAACATGGCAGTCCTAAACGGAGGAGCTACCTTGTTCTTGACTACCCTCGCCCTGACACGGTTGCCTATTGCTCTGTCGCCCTGCTTGATTGTCTCAACACGCCTTAGATCTACCCTTACTGAGCTATAGAACTTCAGAGCCCTGCCACCCGGTGTCACCTCGGGGTTGCCGAAGATAATACCAACCTTTTCCCTTAGTTGATTGATGAACACCACCGCTGTTCCCGACTTACCGATAGCCGCGGCTAGCTTCCTCAAGGCTTGCGACATCAGGCGGGCCTGTAAGGCAACCTGAGTATCTCCCATTTCCCCCTCAAGCTCAGCCCGGGGTACCAGAGCAGCGACACTGTCAACTACTATTACGTCAACAGCGCCACTCCTGACCAGTGCCTCGGTAATCTCCAGAGCCTGCTCCCCGGTATCGGGCTGAGATATAAGCATGTCATCAACATTAACCCCGCAATGGCTGGAATAGACAGGGTCCAGGGCATGCTCCACGTCAATATAGGCAGCAATACCCCCCCGCTTCTGCGCTTCAGCGATTATATGCAGGCCTAACGTTGTCTTCCCTGATGACTCAGGGCCAAATATTTCTGTTATGCGCCCCCTGGGAATACCACCCAGCCCTAAGGCCAGGTCCAGTGAAAGTGAGCCACTGGGGATGACCCTTACCGATGAGATACTAGTTGACTCCCCCAATTTCATTATTGAGCCCTTGCCGAATCGCTTCTCAATCTGGCCAATAGCTAGCTCTAGCGCTTTCTCTTTCTCTGTGGTCATACTCGCCTCAACATAATGATAGCATAGTAATTTGTCCAAAGCAATAACAAGGACTCTTCCTGGTGTAGCTACGGAATATTACCTGGGAACCTATCCCCCTGAAGCACTCAGTAGTTATTTATGAACAAACACAGTTGTTAAACAAGTGCTAGCTGTCATTTGATTATGAGGTTGGTTTTTCCCATAATCATATGTAGTAGCCCAGAAACGAATTATTTTAAATTGAACTACATCAATTATGCTGCGGAGGTTAGAATGAAAGCCTTCTTGGATAGAACTTTTTCCCTTTTCAGGCATGGTATGGGGTTGAAAGCTAGATGTGCCGGTTTGATTGCTATTGCGGGGCGGCGGGGCGCTGATGAGACCGTCGAAGAACTAAAAAAATTTGTTAGACGAGCCGAAGCTGAGGCGCTTACTTTAATCTGAATATTGTGGTAACAAAATGAGTTTTTGCGTGATACCTTAAATCCCCACGTAGCGCCCGCAGCCGAAGCCTTCGCCCAGTTTGCACCACACGCAGCTGCCCGGCGTCTCATCAGCTATCATAAGCTGCGATTCGCATTTTCCGCATAGGTATTCCTCTCCAGGTTTCATAGGGCCGTCGCAGGGAGGAATGGTCATAGGACAAACCTCTATGCAGCTGCCACATTGCTTGCAGAAATCGGGTCGGATACCGAAGGGGAAGTCCACGTGGCGCTCCTTACCTCGCCCGACAAAGCCAATCGCCCGTGCCTGCCATATCTCAGCGCAGACCCGCACGCAGCGTCCGCATAAAACACAGTCCTCGTTCCGAAAGGGATACCGTACCTCCCTAACGCCACAGCGCAGGGCAATATCCTGAATAGCGCGGGAGTTGGGGGCTTGAGCCACCAGCAGCTCCGCAAGATTGCGGCGCAGTTTCCGAATTTTGTCCGTATTGGTTAAAATCACCATACCCTCCTCCACATACAGGGTGCAGGAAGTGGTGACCCTGGAACGGCCGTTGACCACGTGCTCGACGATACACAGCCGGCAGGCGCCGATGTCAGACAGATAGGGGACATGGCACAGATGGGGAATGCAGATGCCATATTCAATGGCGGTGTCGAGAACGCTTGTCCCTTTAACTGCACGAATGATGGCACCGTCTATGTTAACGTTAACATATTGCTGCATCCTAATACCTCGTTTTCTCAGACGACTTGAATCGCATCAAACTTGCACTCGCTTCGGCAAATCCCGCATTTCTGGCAGAGCTGGGCATCAATAACATGAGCCTGTTTTTTCTCGCCGGTGATTGCCCCGTGCACACATCCGCGTATACAGACACCGCAGCCAGTGCACTTGTCCGGGTCAATCCGGTATGTAATCAGAGCCTTACAGACCCCGGCCGGGCACCTCTTTTCATTGATGTGCGCCTCGTACTCCGGGCGGAAATAACGCAGGGTGGTGAGTACCGGATTGGGTGCGGTCTTACCCAGTCCGCACAGGGCAGTCTGCGAGACCGTATCGGCCAACTCCTCCAGGAGGTCAAGCTGCTCCGGTCTCCCCCTGCCTTCGGTGATGTCCGTGATTATCTCAAGCATACGGTCAATCCCCAGTCGGCAGGGCACGCACTTGCCGCACGACTCGTCCTGCAGGAAGGTCAGGAAATACTTGGCCACGTCCACCATGCAGGTCTCATCATCCATCACCACCATGCCGCCCGAGCCGACCATAGAGCCGGCTTCGGGGAGCACGTCGAAGTCAATCGCAAGGTCAAACTTGTCCACCGGCAGACACCCCCCGGATGGTCCGCCAATCTGGACGGCCTTAATCATATTGCCGTCGACTGCGCCGCCGCCTATGTCAAACACCACTTCGTGGATAGTTGTGCCCATGGCTACTTCAACCAGGCCAGTGTTCTTGATACGGCCGGTTAGAGCGAGAATCTTGGTACCCTTACTCCCCTGCGTCCCCTTTGAGGCAAACCATGATGAACCATTCAAGATTATGGCTGGGACGTTAGCCCAGGTCTCGACATTATTAAGGGTAGTAGGCTTGTGGTAAAGACCGTCCACAGCGGTATGGACATCCTTGGCTCGGGGCTCGCCGACCTTGCCTTCTATGGAAGCCATTAGGGCTGTTGATTCTCCGCAGACGAAGGCTCCTCCACCCCGGGCAATGTCCACATCAAATGAAAAGGACGAACCTAATACATTGTCTCCGAGAAGGCCGAGTTCGCGGGCTTGCTCAACGGCGATTCGGGAGTGCTCTACCGCGAGCGGGTATTCGCTGCGTACGTAGATGTATCCCCTACTCGCGCCAATAGCCCGTGCCCCAATCATCATGCCTTCCAAGACCAGGTGTGGGTTACCCTCAAGCACACACCGGTCCATATAGGCCCCTGGGTCACCCTCGTCCGCATTACAGATCACGTACTTCTCGTC
>CAZEBT010000027.1:0-13529 GCA_964510485.1 uncultured Dehalococcoidales bacterium
TAACTCGGCAAATAACGATTGTCAAGAACAGTGAAGCGGTCAGAAAATTGACAATCACAGTCACATGAGCTAAGCTAAGCAGCGAAACCGGAATCCACATACTGTCAGAACAATGTGCTGTCACGCAGCACAGCCGGAATCGGAGAGAGGATGTCTTAGCCCCGCCACTCTAACCCAGGGTACTTTAACAGGAAGGGGTATCTCAGGATGAAAGAAGACAAGGTAGAAGGTATGCTCAGCCCATACCGGGCTCTGGACCTTACTGATGAGAAGGGGCTTCTCTGTGGTAAATTACTCGGAGACCTTGGTGCCGATGTCATCAAGGTCGAAAGGCCCGGTGGTGACCCCGCCCGTCACACAGGCCCCTTCTATCACGATGAGACTGACCCTGAGAAGAGCCTCTTCTGGTTCGCCTACAATAACAGCAAGAGGGGGATAACCCTCAACATTGAGACAGCGGACGGGCAGGAAATTCTCAAAAGGCTGATAAAGACCGCCGATTTCCTGCTGGAGTCCTTCCCGCCGGGATACATGGACAGTCTAGGCCTGGGATATTCAGCACTGGAGAAGATCAATCCCGGTTTAATCATGGTCTCCATCACCCCCTTTGGACAGACAGGTCCCTACAAAGACTTTAAGGCTTCCGATATCATACTCTGGGCTATGAGCGGGCGTATGTTCTCAATAGGTGATGCTGACCGTCCTCCCCTCCACATAAGCCATCATGCTCAGGCATACCTTCAAGCCGGGCTGGAGGCTGCTATGGCAGCCACGATGGCGCTCTATTACCGGCAGATGACAGGGCAGGGACAGCAGATTGACCTCTCAATCCAGGCGGCTGTCGCCCAGCCCTCTAACTCGACCTGGGACATACTAAAGGCTACCCCGCAGCGAGGAGGGCTGGGACGCAGCATCAATATTCGCCTAACACGGACATGGCCCTGTAAAGACGGGCTCGTCACCTGGTTTTTCATGCCCGGACAGTTCGAGGGGAGGAGAAGGAACCTGGCATTTGTTGAATGGCTGGATAGCAAGGGGATGGCTGACGATTTCCTGAAGGAGTTTGACTGGGATGCCCTGGACTATGCAACAGTAACCCAAGAGACTATGGACCGCCTGTCGGAACCCACAGCTAAATTTTTCCTGGCACACACCAAATTAGAACTCCTGGAGGGAGCCGTAAAGCACCGCATTCTATTCTACCCCCAGTTTACTACCACGGACATACTGGAAAGTGCCCAGCTTGCTGCCAGGGGATACTGGGCAGAAATGGAACACCCCGAGCTGGGCACCACTATCGCCTATCCCGGTGCTTTTGCCCATGCCTCAGAAACACCCCCCAGAATATCGCGTCGCGCCCCGCTTATTGGAGAGCATAACGAGGAAATCTATGAGAAGGAGTTGTGTATCCCCAGGGAAGAACTCATAGCACTGAAGCAAGCCGGAGTTGTCTAGCGAGACCCCACAAGAATTAGAGAAGAACATGGAGAAGAAGCTGCTTGAGGGAATAAGGGTTGTTGATTTCACCACTGTTATTGCCGGACCCCTGATAACCAAGACCATGGCTGCTCATGGTGCCGAGGTCATTAAGATAGAGCGCCGGAGTCGCCCCGGCCTTTTCAGACTCTTTGGCCCCTATAAGGATGATATTCTTCGCCCCTTTAACCCCTGGGTGAACCGTGGTGGTAGCTTTGGCATGTGGAACACCGGCAAGCTTAGCGCAGCTCTTAACCTCACCCATGCCAGGGGAGTGGAGATAGCCAAGCAGCTCGTCGCCCTGGCCGATATTGTAGTGGAAAACTTTGCCGGTGGAGTAATGAATAAGATGGGCCTGGGCTATGAAGAACTTAAGAAAGTAAAGCCCGACATCATTATGCTAAGCTCATGCATGCAGGGGCAAACAGGGCCCCACTCTAACCACCCGGGCTACGGCACACAACTGGTGAACCTGTCTGGCTTCAGCAATATCAGTGGCTGGCCCGACCGGGAGCCGGCAGGAATCGGGCCCTACACCGATTACATCGCCCCACGCTTCAGCCTCATGGCTATCATGGCTGCCCTTGACTACCGGCGCCGGACCGGTAAGGGACAGTATATAGACCTCTCACAGTACGAAAGCAGCCTGCACTTTATGGCACCCCTTATCCTGGATAACGAGGTAAACGGGCGGGTAGCCACCAGAATGGGAAACCGCTCCCTCTATGCCGCTCCTCACGGGGCCTATCCCTGTCGTGACCGCCATAAAGACGGGTGGTGCGCTATTGCCGTGTATACCGATGAAGAGTGGGAAAGCTTCTGCCGGGTTATCGGCAACCCGGCATGGACCAGAGAGGCTAAATTCAGCAGCCTTCAGGCAAGGCGCCAGAACGAAAAGGAGCTGGACAGGCTGGTGGAGGAGTGGACAATCAACCTGTTACCTGAAGACGTGACGAGAAGGATGCGGGAGGCTGAGGTACCGGCAGACGAACTGCAAACTGGTGATGAGCTATCAGAGCACCGCCCTCAGGTAAAGCACCGCTCCCCCTACGCTGCCCCTCATGGGGCCTATCGCTGCCGCTGGGAAGACAGGTGGTGCGCTATTGCCGTGTATACCGATGAGGAATGGGAAAGCTTCTGCAGGGTTATCGGTAACCCGGCATGGACCACAGACCCCAGGTTTGCCACTCTTGAGGAGAGAAAGGAGAACGAGGAAGAACTGGACAGGCTGATAGCAGCCTGGACAGTTAACCACTCTGCCGAAGAGGTAATGAGCATGATGCAAACCGCCAGGGTGGCCGCCGGGATTGTAGCGAGCGGAGAGGACACAATGGAGCACGACCCTCAGTTGAAGCACCGCCACCTCTTCTGGGAGCTTGAGCACCCCGAAATAGGGAATTACCATGGTGTAGCCCCCTCTTTTATTCTGTCAAAGTGCCCCTGCGAAATAAAGCGCGCCCCCCTGATGGGTGAGCACAATGAGTATGTCCTGAAGGAAATCCTGGGCATGTCGGATGATGAGGTCAACGAACTGATAAGTAAAGGGGTCGTTGAGTAAGCCGCTACGACATATTTTGATATATTCCCACCCGATAAGAACCCCTGACAACCTAAATTAGCTCTCTGCCTCAGCAAAGGTAGCCAGTGATTACTTCAGGGCCAGGACAGCGAGGATTCTACGGATGGATAGCATTAGCGGGAGCAATGCTGGTCTATTTTGGCATGTGCGGGCACGTTTTCTATGCCTACGGCGTGTTCCTGCCACCCATGTGTGAGGAGTTTGGCTGGAGCCGGTCTACCCTGTCCGGTCCCTACACCGTATTCATGATAGCTGAAGGTCTGCTCGGACCCCTTATCGGCATCAGCATCGTCAGGTTCGGGGCGAGGAAAAATATAATCATTGGCAACCTGATAGCTGCTCTAGGCTTGCTGGGCATGTCCCTGGTGAGAGAGGTCTGGCATGTTTACCTCCTGTTCGGCGCTTTGATAGGGGGAGGCGCCTCTTTCGGGGTTTTCATAGCCACGACGACAATAGTCAACAACTGGTTTATGAAGAGACGCTCCCTGGCAATGAGCCTGCTCATTTCTGCAGGGGGTATTGGCGGCTTCATCCTTCCCCCACTCATAAGCTGGTCTATCTCCAGCCTGGGATGGCGGTTGAGCTGGGTCTGTCTCGCCGGTATGCACATGGTACTGGTCGTAGTTATTGGTGGAATACTGGTAAGAAACAGGCCGGAGGAACTGGGGCAGGCTCCCGATAGAAGGGTTATCAAAGCCACCCAGGAAGTGGATACGGGCAGTCCCGGTCTGAGCAGGGTCTACCAGACCCCGGTGGACTGGAAGGTCGGGGATGCCCTGCGCACCCGAGCACTATGGCTACTGATGCTTTTCCAGGTCGCCGCCATGTTCACACTAGGCATCCTGACGCTTCACCAGGTAGCCTATCTCCAGGACCTGGGCTTCTCCCCCATGACATCCGCTTCTGCGCTAGGCTTACTGGTAGGAATGAGCATCGCCGGCAGGCTGTTGTGCGGGGCTCTGGGCATCAGGTTCGAAGGCAGGTATCTGGCTGCCATCTGTCTGGTCGGGATGATAGCCGGCCTAATCGTCCTCATGAATGTGAAGGCTGTCCCCTTCATCTTTCTATACGCAATACTGACCGGCATCAGCTATGGGGGAGTACTTGTGCTCGGGCCTGCCCTCTTTGGAGCCTACTTCGGGCGCACCCACTATGCCCAGATAATGGGCTGGACCGCTCCCGTCGGCATAGTCTTCGGTGCTGGCAGCCCGCTACTCGCCGGATTTATCCATGATATTACCGGGGGTTATCTGCCAGCCTTCCTGATAGCAATCGCTCTTCTTGGAGTGGGTCTGGCAGCCGCCCTCCTAGCCCGCCCTCCCAGACTTCCGGGGAAGGGGGAAAGATATTAGAAAGAGGGACGAAGCCCCTCTTAAACTCCCTGTATTCGTTGGAGTTTCACTTTGGCTCCCCTTTCACAGGGGACAAAATGGGCTATAAACCAAAATCAACCATTCCCGAGCAGTACCCCGAGAACACGAGCTTGACAACCCCCAGCCGAGGTGGTATAATCCTCCGCTAGCTACACATATGCTGACCTGGTATAGTGGTGGTTATGTAAAGTAAGGGAGGACTGAAACGCGAGGACTTACTTTCAGTACTACTGAACATCTAAGTCCTCGTGTGTATGTAGGGCAATGACAACAGAAACTAATGGAAAAGTACTCGAAGTCAAGGACCTAAGAACCTATTTCTACACTCAGGAGGGGGAGGTCAAGGCAGTTGATGGGCTTTCCTACTATGTCAATAAAGGGGAGAGTGTAGGACTGGTCGGTGAAAGCGCCTGCGGCAAGAGTGTAAGTGCCCTCTCAATACTACGCCTTATCCCCTACCCCCCAGGCATTATCGTCGGTGGCGAAATTATCTTTCAAGGGCGGGACCTTCTGAAGGCTACCGAGGAGGAGATGCGCCACATCAGGGGCAACGACATTGCCATGATATTTCAGGAGCCAACAACCTCACTAAACCCGGTACTTACCGTCAAGCGCCAGATATCTGAGGCACTCGAACTACACCGCGGCATAGATAAGGAGGCATCACTTGAGGAGACCATCAGACTGCTGAAACTGGTTGGCATACCGGACGCAGCGACACGAGCCGAGGACTATCCTTTCCAGTTCAGCGGAGGAATGCAGCAGAGGATAATGATTGCCATGGCGCTGAGCTGTGACCCCGCACTGCTAATTGCCGACGAGCCAACCACCTCGGTTGATGTCACTGTTCAGGCACAGCTTTTAGAGATACTCGCTGAGCTAAGAGAGCGGTTAGGCACAGCCGTAATTATCATAACCCACAACCTGGGAGTGGTTGCCCGCTACGTTGACCGGGTGAATGTGATGTACGCCGGGAGTCTCGTTGAGACAGCCCCCACAGATGAGCTTTACGGCGACCCGAAGCACCCGTATACCATAGGTCTTCTGGCATCAGTACCGCGCCTGGACAGTGAACGGAAAGAGAGCCTGAGGGTTATTAAGGGCCTGCCACCCAATCTAGCCCGCCTGCCCGGAGGGTGCCCCTTCCATCCTCGCTGCGACTATGCTATGCCTCGGTGCCGGGAAGAGATGCCTAAGCTAGAAAAAGTGGGAGAAAACCACTACCGCACTTGCTTCGTTGACCCAAAGAAGCTGAAGAAACAATAAGACAAGTGAGGGCTTTTAAATAATGAAGAACAATCACCTCGTCGAAGTGGAAAATATGGCTATGTGGTTCCCGGTAACAGCCGGCGTCCTGCAGAAGAGGGTAGCTAACGTAAAGGCGGTAGATGGAATAAGTTTTTATATTAAGCCCGGCGAGACCCTGGGACTGGTAGGTGAAAGCGGCTGTGGTAAGACCACCACCGGGCGCTGTATACTGCAACTCTATGAGGGTATGAAGGGTAAGGTATCATTCGAAGGGATAGACCTCACCAAACTCAAGCACGAACAGATGCGCAGAATGCGCCGCGACATGCAGCTAATATTCCAGGACCCCTTCGCCTCGCTTGACCCCCGCATGACCGCCGGGGAAATCATCGGTGAGCCATTAAAGGTTCACAGCCTGGCCAGAGGCAAGGAATACAAGGACCAGGTTGCCGAGCTATTCAGGATGGTTGAACTTGAACCCTACATGGCAGACCGCTACCCTCACGAGTTCAGTGGTGGCCAGCGACAGCGTATCGGGATAGCTCGCGCCCTGGCAGTGAGGCCCAAATTTATTGTATGCGACGAGCCTGTTTCAGCACTGGACGTTTCAATCCAGGCACAGATCATTACCCTCCTGGAAAGACTCCGAGATGAGCTCAACCTTACCTATCTCTTCATCGCCCACGACCTCTCGGTTGTCCGCAACATTAGTGACCGGATAGCGGTGATGTACCTGGGCAAGATTATGGAGATTACCAATAGTGATGAGCTTTATGCCAATCCGCTTCATCCCTACACCACAGCGCTACTTTCCGCAGTCCCCATACCCGACCCGGTGGTTGACCGTACGCGGGAGCGGATTATCCTGACTGGTGATGTGCCCAGCCCGATTTTTCCTCCCAGTGGCTGCAACTTCCACCCCAGATGCCGTATGGCAACTGACCGGTGCAGTAAAGAGATGCCAGAATTAAAGCTCGTTGGTGAGGAACATTGGGTTGCATGTCACCAGGTTTAGCCCGCCGTCTTCGGGGCAGGCAGGTCAACCAGACGCCAGTAGAGCAACCAGGGCACATTACACGTCTCATCAGCCAGCCATTTACCTGATGTGCCGCAGTCCACTGGACCGCTCAGTGAATTATCCCGTTTCATTAATAGGTTAGAAAAGATATGGCTCAATCTACTAAAGCTTCACGCAGCAAAAGGGCAGCAGGGAAGACCCCGGACTCAGCTACTGAAGGCAAAGAGCCGAAGGGCAGAAGGGCCAGGCTTATTATTGCCGCTTCGGTTATAGCTGCAATTGCGATTACAGTGGTGATAGGTATTTATTGGACACAGGGAAGGCCTCTTCAGACTAAGATAATTGTGGTCGGTGAAGACACCATCAACATCGGCTACTTCATCAAAAGACTCCAGATGGACACAACCGCCTCAGGAGACCCCAATCTAATGCTTGAGACTCTTGCTCACGAGATGCTCATCAGGCAGGGAGCACCGCGGTATGGTATTGAGGTCACCGAGGAGGATGTTGATGAGGCACTGAGAGAAATAGCCCGGGGTGAGAGTGGGACAATCTCGGATAGTGAATTCAAGGCGTGGTATCGCCAGCAACTAAATGAAACGGAACTCTCTAACTCTGAATACAGAGAACTGGCGCGTACGCTTTTGCTGGCCAACAGACTCCAGGAGTACCTGGCAGAGAGGGTGCCCTCAGTGGCGGAGCAGGTACACCTTCATATCATTTTGCTGGAGTCATACGAGAAGGCACTTGAGGTAAAGGAGGAACTGGACACCGGAGCTGATTTTGCCGAGGTTGCCCGCGAGGTATCAATTGACGGGCAAACCAGAGAAAACGGCGGTGACCTGGGATGGCTCCCGGTGGACATTCTGGAGGGTTCAGTCGGGTGGGCAGTATCTAATCTTGACACCGGTGAAATAAGCGAGCCCGTAGGAATCAGTGAAGAGGTATTCTCCATTATAAAGGTCTCGGAAAAAGCGGTTGCCAGAGAGGTGGAAGAGGACTACCTGCAGGTAATGAAGGACAAGGCGCTTGATAGCTGGCTTGTAGAAGAAATGAATTACAAAAAAATAGAATTTCACGGCTTTAATAATGGCTTTGACTCCGAGACCTACTACTGGATAAGGACACAGCTTGCCAAAAGAGCGGATTAACAAGGCAGGTGTTGAGAAGTGATACGAGTTCAAGAGCTAACCAAGTACTACGGCGAACGCCTGGCAGTAGACAATATCAGCTTTAATGTGGAAAAGGGCGAAATCGTAGGTTTCCTTGGTCCCAATGCAGCCGGAAAGACCACCACCATGCGTATTATTACCGGATTTCTAATGCCGACCCGCGGTGACGTATGGGTAGCTGACCACAATATGATGACACACTCTCTTGAGGGGCGCCAGTTCATCGGCTACCTGCCGGAGGCAATACCCTTATATACTGACATGACCACCCGCACCTATCTCGAATTCTCAGCCAAGCTCAGGGGGCTTGACAAACACAGAGTAAAGACCAGAATTGATGACGTAGTAGAGATATGCCACCTGGAGGATTACATTGATGTGATTCTGGAAAAGCTATCCAAGGGATTCCGGCAGCGGGTTGGCGTAGCTCAGGCAATCATACACGAGCCGGAGGTACTGATTCTTGACGAGCCTACAATCGGAATCGACCCTCTACAGGTAGCCATGACCAGAAACCTCATCAAGGAACTGGGCAAGGAACACACCATCCTCCTCTCCACCCATATTCTGCCCGAGGTAAGCCTGATCTGTGAGCGGGTGATTATCATACACGAAGGCAGGATTGTAGCCGAGGACCGAATTGAGAACCTGTCCTCCATTCTGACCGGTTCCAAACGCATACGGCTGGAGGTCCAGGGTCCTGCCAAGAAAATCGCCAAGCGCCTTGAGCAAATAGAGGGTGTTAGCCAGGTGAAGGTTGAAGATTCTAACTATATCATTGAATACCCCCCGGAACAGGACCCCCGCCCCAAGATAATGGAAGCCGTAGTCCAGGGTGGCTGGGTTCTGCTCTCCATGGGAGCCGTAGAGATGAGCCTTGAGGATATCTTCCTTGAACTAACCACCGAGGAGGAGGCAGACGAGTGAGGAACACAGGCACCATTGCCCTCAAAGAACTCAAGTCCTATCTGACCTCACCTATGGCCTATATAGTTACCTGCATTTTTCTGGTACTTACGGGCACCTTCTTTACCGTTTATCTGGCTGGCACCCAGTACTCCGATACCAGCATCAGGGGATTCGTGGAATCGGGCCAGTTCCTGCTGCTTTTATTCGCCGCAGTGCTCACCATGCGCCTGATTGCTGAGGAAAGAAAGCTGGGCACCTGGGAGCTGCTGCTCACCGCCCCGGTAAGAGACACGGAGGTAATACTGGGCAAGTTCTTCGGTAGCCTGGCTGTCCTGGCAGCCATGCTGGCGCTTACCCTCTACTACCCCATCATCCTGATAATCCTCGGTGACCCGGATATGGGACCGATTGGCACCAGCTACCTGGGGCTCTTCCTCCTCGGTAGCGCCTCCCTGGCAGTGGGAATATTTGCTTCATCCCTGACCTCAAACCAGATTGTTGCCGCAGTGGTCGCCGGCGGAATCCTCTTTGCTCTGTGGTTCGTAGGCACGGCTACCAGCTTCGCTCCCGAAGCCCTGGGTGAAATCGTTTCCTACCTCTCACTCTCTTATCATTTTAACGACTTCATAAGGGGAGTAGTCGATACCAGAGCCATAATCTATTATCTCAGCGTCACCGCCCTATTCCTCTATCTGGCTATACGGTCTCTAGAAACCGGCAGGTGGGGCTAAATGCAGACTGCACTAATCGCTGTGCTCGGGCTGGTGTCCCTGCTCGTAGGGCTAATCCTTATGCTCATACTACCCGGTATCAGGGCCTTCTCCTGGATTCTACTGGCACTGGGGGCAGTCCTACTGACAGCGTCCTTTATCATTGAATTCCGGCGTGTTAAAGGTGCCCTGGTAAGCCGTCGGGGCAAATTTGGCACCAGTGCCACCATAATGGTCTCAATCTTTATCGGCATTATCCTCCTGATTAACGCCATCAGCATCGGCAATTATCACCGCTTTGACTTTACCGGCCTGGCACAGTTCACCCTCACCTCCCAGACAAAGGATGTCCTGGCTGAGCTGGAAGCACCGGTGGAAGTGCTGTGTTTCTTCGCGCCCGACGATGCCTATGGTATTGCCAGTTACGCTACCAGTCTACTCAATGAGTACCAGAATTATAGCGACCAGCTGAGTGTAAAAGTCGTTGACCCTGATGAGCACCCAGACCAGGCGAGACAATATGAAATAACCCAGTATCAGACAGTGGTCTTCAAGGGTCCTGAGGGCAACCGGCTGGTATATCCAGAGGAGATTATCACCGCAGCAGAGCACGCCTTTACCAGCGCGATTCTAGAGGTCACCGGAATAACACAGAAAAAGGTCTATTTCCTTACCGGACACGGTGAGTCCAGCATCCTTTTGGGTTCTGACAGCGGCTACAGCACTGCCAGAGAGGGTCTGCTTGATAACCTCTACCAGGTAGACACCCTGGACATCCTCGTTACACACAGTATACCTGATGACTGCGCTGTTCTGGTAATCGCGGGACCGGTGAAATCACTGACGAGCGATGAGGTAGAAACTATCAAGGGCTACCTGAAAAACAACGGACGGGCACTTATCCTGACAAACCCCAACTTTCCACCGGAGATGAAGGCATTGATGTCACCCTGGGGGATAACAGTAGAAGAAGGGACACTAATTGACACAGCGTCTTACGCAGCACCCAGCCTAGAGAGTCCCAGTGTCCCCAGAACCAGAAACCAGCTTGGCCTGTCAGCAACCTACTTCCCCGGGGCTACTGCCATCATCCCTGAGGAAGAAATACCTGAGAACCTTCAGATTGCCCCGCTGGTATGGACGAGCCAGGATAGCTGGCTGGAGAAGAACTACGACCCGGATAATGAACCCGTGTTTGATGAAGACGTAGACATTGAGGGCCCACTGGCCATCGGTATACTCATCGCTACCGCCGCACCCGAAGGAGCTGAAGAGGAACTACCCGAAGAAGAGCAGACCCGTCTTGTAGTAATCGGTGATTCTGACTTTGCCACCAACCGGCACTTCCTCAACGGCAACAATAGTGACCTCTTTCTTACCTCGGTAAACTGGCTTACGGTAGGAACCGAGCTGATTTCAATCGACCGCAAGGTCCTCCAGACCCGCCGGCTGATTATTGGCCCGGAAGAGGCAAGGTTCCTGAATATCTCAAGCATTGGCCTTTTGCCAGTAATCATACTGGTGATAGGGGGCGTTATCTGGTGGCGGAGAAGATAACCCGGGCAGCCTACTATCAGGAGGTGAGCACTTGAGACTCGGCAGCATCCTTACTCTGCTGGCTATACTCATTGCCCTGGGAGTCTATTTCCTCTTCTTCAGACCCACCGAACCCCCGGCACCACCACCTGAGCCAAGGCCGTTCGTGTGGTCGGTTGACACGGAAGAACTCCAGCATATGGTACTAAGCCTTCCCCAGGAAAGCAAAACCGAGGAGTTCGTCAAACACGAAGACAGGTACTGGTACTTTGATAACCCCCCGGGACCCATGGTGGATGTGGAGCGATGGGGAGGCGGCATACCGCTGCTTTTGAGCGGCCCCGGAGCAGAAAGACTCATCGCCAAGGACGCTACCGAGGAAAGACTGGCTGTTTTCGGCTTCAGTGCACCACGAATGGAGATAGTCCTGACCCTGGAAAACGGGGATATAATAGGTATTGAGGTCGGCGACAGCACACCAGATGGCAGCGCATACTATATAAAACTGGCTGATTCAAAAGACGTATATACCGTGGACTATAGCTGGTATGACGTGTTTGAGCGCCTGGTACTGGAACCCCCCTATCCACCCCCTGAAGAGGACTAGCTACACAGCACCTTCTCGCTGTAGCAAACCACGAAGTGTCACCGCATTCTTCAGCGCAAATCCCTCAACATCGTTATTGAAATAGATATAGACTGTCTTCAGGTTCGCTGCCAGACTGGCTAACCTCCCTGCCCAGTCCAGAAGTTCCTCATCGGAATAACAGCTTGAGTAGAGACTGCTGCTTCCGTGGAACCTGATATAGGCAAAATCCGCCGTTACCGCCAGCGGGCAACTGAGAGAGGGCATATCAAAGATACAGAACCCGACATTATATTTATGTAAAGTCTCCAGGACCCCTTCTTCAAACCAGGACTGGTGCCGGAACTCAAATACATGCTCCATTCCCCGGGGCAGGATAGACACGAACGATTCCAGCCTGCCGTCATCACGGTGCAGGCTGGGCGGGAGCTGGTACAGGAGCGGGCCCAGCTTCTCCCCCAGGACTCTGGCTCTGGTGATGAACTTCTCCACCGCTTCTTCAGCGTCTTTAAGCCGCTTAATATGGGTGATAAAGCGGCTCACCTTTACCGCAAACCTAAAATGAGGTGGTGAAGACTCATACCAGTTAGCAAAGGTGTCCTCTGAGGGCAGCCGATAGAAGCTATTATTGACCTCAACCGTATTAAAGTGAGCGGCATAGAACTCAAGCCACTTTGCCTTACTTATGCCTTCAGGATAGAACCCGCCCCGCCAGTGAGCATAATGCCAGCCTGATGTGCCTATGTGGTATTCCACTGATATCAAGCCCCCAAAACCTGATAGGGTAACCTGTAGGTAACAATAGACTACCACCTTTCAGATGCAAGCTCAATGGTCAGTTTACAGAAGCCCCGAACTCTACCGGAAAATACGGTTTTCCGGTTATTTTAATATGTACCCCAATTAGTGTTAAAATACTACTCTGAACCGATAGGCCGGGCAGACACAAAAGGCAATGCAACACATCGGGGTCGACATAGTAGAAATAGCCCGCATTGAAGAGGCTATAAAGCAGTGGGGAGAGAGATTCTCTCGCCGGGTATATACTGAGCCGGAGCTGAGGCTATGCGGCAATAGACCTTCGTCTCTGGCAGTCCGCTTCGCCGGCAAGGAGGCAGTCATGAAAGCCCTCGGCACCGGCGCCAGGGGGGTTGGTTGGAGAGAGATTGAGATACTGGCTGAACCCAGCGGCAAGCCCTTTGTCCAGCTCTACGGCAAGGCACAAAAGCGAGCCAGCGACCTCGGTCTGGACGGACTGGCTATCAGCCTCTCCGATTCAAGGGAATATGCCATCGCCTTTGTCGTCAGTGAGACAAGATAGGCTACCCTAAACAGGTAGCATTTACTCAAAGCCTGGCACGGCAAAGGTCAGGCTGTGAGAGCCTCGCCTACATCCAGCAGCCCTTCAGAAGTCGGCGGTCCAAAACTATTACCTTATCAGCTACATCCCTCAGTGGCCGCGAAGTGCGCTCTTTACCAAACAGCGCCACCTCTAAATTCTTACCGTTGTCCTTTACCGCCTGGACAGCACCAACGTAGTCACTATCCCCGGCAACAAGGATACCAGTATCATAATTATTCTTGAAACTATGAGTTAATAAGTCCGTGGTGAGCATTATGTCAATCCCCTTTTCATAGGGTGGAACATTGGGCCAGTTGATGTACACCAAACGTCCCAGACGCAGCTCGCAATAGGGTATGGCACGAACACTGGCAAAGAATGCCTGCTGGCTCCGGTACCGCTCCGGCTCCTGCCGCTGCCCTACCATAGCATTGTAGTAATAGATCCTTACCAGGCGGCGCTTATCCAGGAGCCTATTACAGAACTTGCCGATATCTATATCGGTCCTCTTGAAATGACCCTTGAGGGAATGGTAGAGGTTACTGCCATCAATAAATATCATTATTCTGTCTGTTTTTTC
>CAZEBT010000028.1:0-13507 GCA_964510485.1 uncultured Dehalococcoidales bacterium
ATGGAATGCAAAGCCCCTCAGGGGAATACCTGGCCCCCAGCGACAGGGTGCGCTGGTTACTGACCGGCGGTATTACAAAGTCGACCTTAAGCCTCTGGAACAGGGCTTTGAAGGGTATATATAGATTGCCCATATGGGGCATGCCTACACGCATACTTCCACCTGTCTCCTTTTCTTGCGGTAAATCATATCAATGAAGGCCTCCAGCCGTGTAATTACCCCGGCTTCGGAGGTGTGTTCCTCCAGAGTGAGGCACATAAACGGGGTGGTCTTCTGCCGGTTGGCCTGCCGGTGTACCATATCCATCATTAAGGAATCGGGCCCGCAGCCAAAGGCCATTACGCCGATAATACCGTCAGCTTTATTTTGTAGATAGTATCCGCCAGCGCCGACGACCTCTTCTTCATATGTCCAGTAGGACCTGCCCACCAGTCTGGCTATGGTGGCTTCAAGCTGGGGCGTGGCCAGCATTTCCGGGGTTAACACCCTGTTATCAGCCTGCTCCAATCTTCGGACAAGCTGGTAATTGATATGTTCATCATAGAGAAGGTAGGGGTGCCCGATGAGGCCAATGGTGGCTCGTGGAGGCGTTGCCGGGCTGGAGTGGGATTCGGGCATGGTATCGGGTGTGCCCGATATTCTCTCAATTGCCTGCGGTGGTGTCAGACCTTGCCGGGACATCATCTCCTGGTAGTCCAGGTACGCCTGCCAGGCAGCCGTGGCGGCTTGCCTGACCTGGAGGGGGTTCCAGGTAAAATGTCGGCCCAGTTTATAAATGGATTGATATAGCTGGCGCTTTCCCCGGTTAATATCTATTTCTATCTCCAGGATGTGGGGGGATTCGGGGACAACCGCTCTCGTCATATCCGGCAAGCCGAGAAACTTGGAGCAGTTGTATGTCTTGCTTTTCAGGCTGCGGATTGCCGGTATAAAGGTATAATCGCACTTCCCTACCAGAGATATAACGTGGCCAATGAAGACCTTTACCGGCAGGCAGGTATCGGCTACTACCCGTGATGAGCCCGACACCAGCATATTCTGAGTGGTTGGTGGCGAAACGCACACCTCAGCCCCCAGTGCCTCAAAGAAGGCCTTCCAGGCCGGGTAGTACTGGTAATAGAGCAAAGCTCGGGGAATGCCGACCTTTATCATTTTCCTTGCCTGAATTCCTCCTTGACCCTGGTTAGTGTGTCAGGACTGGCCAGTAAATCAACGATGTTCATTGCCAGTGCCTTGGCGGCGTCGCACATACCCGTGATACCTGCCTCGGAGGCAGCCGCCGAGGCGAATTGTGGGGAGTGGAGTAGCACCTCCCTCGGAGCTATGGCTACGGAAGCGTGGATAGAGGGTACTAGCTGGCTGACATTGCCCATATCAGTGCTGCCAAAGGACCTGCCTGACCTAGAGAGATTTACCTTCCGCCCCAGCCGTTTCATATTCCGGATGAATAGCCTGGCCATAGCCATATTGTTTCGCATAGAGGCATAGCGTACATCGTCCCACCTGTATTCCAGCCGGGCGCCGCTAGCTGTAGCGGCTCCGATAAAGCAGTTTATGACCTTCTGCTCCAGTTCGTCAAGATAGGTATCCTCCATAGCACGCACTATGAAGCTGGCAGCACTGTGGTCCGGGACAACGTTGGCTGCCTGTCCGCCATCGGTAATGATACCGTGAATACGAGCGGTGCTCCTGATATGCTGGCGCAGTGAATTGATTGCCGAAAATGATTGGAGCATGGCTTCCAGGGCATTGATACCTGCCTCAGGTCGGGCTGCGGCGTGAGCTGCCTGGCCGAAGAACTCAATCTCCAGGCCCTGGCAGGCAAGTGCCTGGGTTGTCGCGGTGTCACTTGTCCCGGGGTGCACCATCATGGCGGCATCTAGGTCATTGAAGGTACCCCTTTTTGCCATTATTGCCTTACCGCCGTATAGCTCTTCGGCCGGTGTGCCGATAACGGAGACGGTTCCTGTAAACCTGTCAGCAGCCAGCCTGGACGCAACCGCGGCGCCGACGGCTGAAGTACATATCAGGTTATGGCCGCAGGCATGCCCGACGCCAGGCAGGGCGTCATATTCAGCCAGGACCGCAATATCTGGTTTTCCTCTCCCGTAGCTTGCCTTGAAGGCGGTGGGCAGGTCACAGATGCCCCGTTCCAGGGAAAAGCCGTTTTCCTCCAGGTATTCGGTTAACCAGGCAGAGGCTTTGACCTCGTGAAAACCTAGTTCGGGGTTGGCGTGGATTCTGAGGGCAAGCTCGCTTAGCTGCTGGCGATGGGTATCTAGCCGGTCAATAACTGAAATCTTTAATTCCTCTGTATCCAAACTATCCCCCATTTTACAATGTCGTTGGGACTCTCAACAGATATACTACTATACTACAATATGAGAGGTGAGAACCATCAGAGTAGGAATAGCTGTTTTTATTATAGCTTAGTGTAAGCATGATTTCTAGGTTCTAGTGGAGCTGTGGATTTAGGTAGATTATTCCCTGTGGGCAGGCTACTTGCATTTTAGCCCTGGTTGTGATATACTTTGCTGGTGAGTTAAGAAGTGGGTGTGAGTCCCACTTTTTTGCTTGATGAGAAGAAATAATACGGAGGCTTGAGCTGAAATGAAGAGCGAGTTTCTGCTCGCTATCACGCAACTATCGGCTGAGAAGAACCTGCCCCGGGATGTGGTTATCGCTGCCGTGGAGTCGGCGCTGGTATCAGCCTACAGGAAGGATAGTTTTGCTCCGAACCAGAATATTGAGGTTAAGATTAATCCTTCTACCGGCAAGGTTGAGGTGTGGGCAGAGAAGGTTGTCGTTGAGCGCTCCTCCGATAGCCGACGTGAGATACAGTTAGAGGAAGCAAGGCTAATCAATCCTGATGTGCAGGTTGATGAGGCTGTGATGGTGGAAGCCACCCCGCGTAATGCCGGGCGAATCGCTGCCCAAACGGCCAAGCAGGTTATTCTTCAGCGCCTTCATGAAGCCGAGCACAGTGCCATCTTTGAGGAATATTCGGGCAGGGAAGGGGATATTGTTACCGGACTGGTGCAGCGTATTGAGCCAAGGCAGGTTCTTGTTGACCTGGGTCGCACCGAGGCAGCGCTCCCTGCGATTGAGCAGATGCCTAATGAGAGGTACCGGGTGGGCCAGAGGCTGAAGGTTTATCTTCTGGAGGTGGTTCGGACCAGCCGGGGGCCCCGGGTAATAGTATCACGTTCACACCCGGATTTAATTCGCCGCATTTTTGAGGTGGAGGTTCCCGAGGTTTTTAACGGAACCGTGGAAATAAAGTCGGTTGCTCGTGAGGCGGGATACCGGAGCAAGGTGGCTGTAGCTGCGCGCCAGGAGGGTATTGACCCGGTGGGCTGCTGCGTTGGATTGCGCGGTATCAGGATACAGAATATTGTCAATGAACTGAACGGTGAGAAGATAGATGTTGTGATGTGGAACCCCGATACCTCCGTATTTATTGCCAATGCTCTCAGCCCGGCCCAGATACTGGGTGTTGAGCTGGACGGTGAGGGGGGTATAGCTACTGTAGTTGTGCCTGACAGGCAGCTTTCACTGGCTATTGGTAGGGAGGGGCAGAATGCCAGATTGTCGGCTAAGCTTTCCGGGTGGCGGGTAGATATTAAGGCTGCCTCAGTATTTGAGGCAGAGAGGGAGGAGGCAGCCAAGCAGGCGGTAGAGACGGAGGAGGCTCCTGCTGAAATAGAGCCAGTCCCGGTTTCCCCGGAGCTGGATGAGGGCAAGGCGAAAGAGGCAGAGGAAGCAGTGCCTTCACTGGATACCGAGCCACCGATACCTTTTGAGCCGGAAGTAGCTGTTGAGAAGCCCGAGATAAGGTTTGCCGAGGATATCATGGTATCGGCACCCCCTAAGCCTGAAAGTAAGGTGAAAAAGAAAAAGAAGGGTGCTCAGGCCAGGGAGAGGGGTGAGGATGGCATCAAGCTGAGGAGAGTACGGAGAGAGGAGGTCTCCCTTGACGAAGAGGATGAGTACTAGTCCCCAGCCGGTTCGCATTAAGCATGTGCCGCAGAGGACCTGTGTGGCCTGTCGCAGGGTAGTGGATAAGCGGGAACTGATACGGCTGGTGCGTGTATCAGGTGGGGGTGTGGAGGTGGATACCAGCGGCAAGAAGGCGGGACGCGGTGCCTATCTATGCCGGGTACAGGAGTGCTGGCAGACCGGGTTGAAGGGTGGTCGGCTGGAGCATGTCCTGCGGACCAGTCTCACCCGGGACAATCTTGAGCAACTTAATGCATACGGGAAAGACCTCTTTGAAGGAGTTAATTAGTGGTGACTTCAGGTAAGCAGGGCGATGCTGTAGAGCCCTCAGGGGAGAAGGGTGGAGATAGCTCCACAGCAGAAGAAATGCGCCCGGTTGAGATTCCGGCTACCTTAAGTGTGAGGCAGCTGGCTGAGCTTCTCCAGGTTAGTCCCGTTGATACCATAAAGCGGCTGATGAGAAGCGGTGTTATGGCGAACATTAACCAGCTCATTGACTATGAGTCGGCTGCTTCTGTGGCGGTGGATTTTGGTTATGCGCCGCGCTTGAAGCCTCGGACTGGCCGGAAGTCCAGCCGTGCTGGTGATATGAAGAAGCATCAGCTGTTGCTGCCGGACAGTGAAGCCGGTGGTCTCAAGCTACGGCCACCAGTGGTGACAATTATGGGGCATGTCAATCATGGTAAGACCAGATTGCTTGATGCTATCCGGCAGACTAATGTGATGGATAGCGAAGCCGGGGGTATTACTCAGCATATTGGTGCTTATCAGGTAGAGGTTAACGGGCAGAGGATTACCTTCCTGGATACCCCGGGGCATGAAGCCTTTACTGCCATGCGTGCCCGTGGGGCGCAGGTAACGGATATTACCATACTGGTAGTGGCTGCTGATGATGGGGTAATGCCACAGACACTGGAGGCAATAGACCACGCCAGGGCGGCTGAGGTGCCCATTGTGGTGGCTATTAATAAGATTGACAAGCCTGATGCTAATGTGGAGAGGGTAAAACAGCAGCTGGCTGATGCCGGTTTGCTCATTGAGGGGTGGGGGGGCGATACGGTCTGTGTTGAAATCTCAGCCAAGGAGAAAATAGGCATCCCTGCGCTGCTGGAGAATCTTATGGTTGTGGCTGAGATGGAGGAGCTCAAAGCAGACCCTTCCCGGCTGGCGGAGGGCGTGGTTATCGAGGCTGGAATGGACAAGACCAGGGGGCCGTTAGGTACAGCGCTGGTCAGTTCCGGCACCCTTAAGGTCGGGGACACTGTAGTAGTTGGCGATACCTGGGGCAGGGTGAAGGCCATGTTTAATGATACCGGCAAGCGGGTGAAGAGGGCTGGTCCGGCGACACCTGTTGAGGTACTTGGGCTAAATAGCGTTCCCCAGGTGGGGAATACCCTGACCGTTGTCAGCAATGAGCGCCGGGCACAGGCCCTGATAGAGGAGCATAAGTCGGGGATGGAAGGTGATTCTGCGATACCCAGGTCGGTGAGCCTCAGCAATATCTACGACCAGATAAGCTCCGGGCAGGTACGGGAGCTCAGTATTATTCTCAAGGTTGATGTTGAAGGGAGTATTGAGCCAATAAGAACCTCTCTGGAACAGTTATCCATAGATGAGGTCAGGGTCAGGGTTATCCGTAGCGGTAGCGGTAATGTCACCGAGAGTGATGTCATGCTGGCTATAGCCTCCAGGGCGGTTATTATCGGTTTTAACACGAAGGCAGAGACGGGGGCAAGGCGGCAGGCTGAGCTGGAGGGTGTCAGCATCCGTTATTATGACGTGATATATAATATGGTGGATGATGTGACTAAGGCGGTTCAAGGGATGCTGGAGCCTTCCTATGTTGAGGTTATTGATGGGCGGGCTGAGGTACGGGCTGTTTTCTCCGCAGGCAAGAGGGCCAAGGTGGCAGGGGTCTATGTTAGTGAAGGCAGGATAACCCGGGGGGTTTCCGTCAGGGTGAAACGTGCTGGAGAGACGGTATCTGAGTCAGTTGTCAGCAGTCTGCGACGGTTTAAGGATGATGTCAGGGAGGTAGCCACTGGTTATGAGTGCGGGGTGGGCGTCAGGGATTTCGAGGATTTTGAGGTTGGAGATATACTGGAGTTTTTCAGAACGGAGGAGGCGGGCTAAGGAGGCAGAACTATGGCACATCGTATTGAGCGGGTGAATAGCCTCATTCGCCAGGAGCTCTGTGAGTTACTTCAGCGCCAAGTCAAAGACCCACGACTTGGCAATTTTGTTACTGTCACCGCGGTGGCTACTTCTCCTGATATGAAATATGCCAAGGTGTTCGTAAGTCGCCTGGGCAGTCAGGAAGAGAAGCAGGAGCTGCTCAGTGTACTGGCTTCGGCTTCAGGTTTTTTCCGAAGGGAGCTTACCAAGCGGCTGAGGATGCGCCGCGTTCCTGAGCTGAGCTTTCAGTGGGATGATTCCATTGAGCGGGGGGAGCGTCTCTCACGGCTAATTGACCAGGTCATCTCAGGTGAGAACACCTAGAGCCTTCTTAGGCCGGCCGGGTTAAAGCTGGCTCAGGAAACAGTGGTCGGGGTTAATTATGGACGGCATACTGAATATTGACAAGCCCCGGGGCAGGACCTCTTTTAGCATCGTGGCGATGGTAAGGCGGTTAACTGGAGAGGTGCGAATCGGGCATGCTGGCACCCTGGACCCGGCGGCTACCGGTGTCTTGCCGGTGTGCCTCGGTCAGGGGACACGCATCGTTGAGTTCCTGATGAATGACACCAAGACCTATCGGGCTGAGATTGAACTGGGGGTGGCTACGGACACCTATGATGCCAGTGGCCGGGTTACCCGGAGGGGAGATGCTTCCGGGATTAGCCTGGGGCAGCTTGAGGTGGCGCTTGAGTCATTCCGTGGTCTTATCCAGCAGACCCCGCCAATGTACAGCGCAGTGAAGTATCAGGGCAAGCCGCTCTACAAGCTGGCACGGGCGGGAATCACGGTTGAGCGGAGGAGTCGGCCAGCCGAGATTCATCACCTGGAGCTGAAGGACTGGCAACCTCCGGTGGCTACTGTAGAGGTGGTCTGCGGCAAGGGTACTTACATCCGTACACTGGCTCATGACCTGGGGCAGATGCTGGGCTGTGGGGCCAGTTTGAAGAGCCTGGTTCGCTTGAGGTGTGGTCTTTTTAGCATTGAAGAAGCGGTCTCGGTGCACCAGCTTGAGGATGCTTGCCGCTGCGGGTACTGGCAGTACTTTGTTTATCCCATAGATAGTGTGCTTTCCTGTTGGGGGGCGGTGATTGTCAGTGATGAGAAGGTACGAGCAATAAGAAATGGCAGTGCCGTAGTCCTGGAGAATGTCAACGGTGCCAGCCGTGTGCCGGTGGAGCCGCCTCTTGACAGTCGTTGCCGTGTCTATACCCCGGACGGTTGCTTGCTGGGATTGCTGCGGTTCGACCCGGAAAGAGGGCAATGGAGACCTGAGAAGGTTTTTCTTTAGCTGGAGGCTGGTTCCGGGGCGGTCAAATGGGCAGGAGTACAGGTGAGCGTGGGCTTGACAGCTTGGCTGTGATATGGTAGGAATATAGTTGCTCTGGCACTGATTTGAACAGGGGACTGCGACCATAGATGTTCCCGGCTCTTTCCTTGAACTCTGATAAAAACCGGGGTTGCAGTTTGCCCTGCGGGGCTGGTCTGGCTGGTGAACTGGAGAGGGTAATCTGGTGGGTTATTAGAAGGGGCTTCTTTGCTTAGAGAGGAAGGCAGGTGAGAATGAGTAGTATTAATGTTGCCGTAATAGGTGTGGGGAATTGTGCGTCGTCACTGATTCAGGGGGTTCATTTTTATCAGGATGCACGGGAGAGTGAATTTATACCCGGCCTTATGCACGTCAATCTGGGTGGTTACCACATAAGGGATATCAATTTCGTGGCGGCCTTTGATATTGATAAGAACAAGGTTGGTAAGGACCTGGCGAAGGCGATTTTTACCCGGCCGAATAATACCTACAAGTTCTGTGATGTGCCGGCTACCGGGGTCAAGGTCCAGCGGGGCATGACCCATGACGGCCTGGGTAAGTACCTTTCGCAGATAATAGAGAAGGCGCCGGGCTCAACCGTGGATATAGTGAAGGTCCTCAATGATACCCAGACTGATGTAGTAATTAGCTATCTGCCGGTTGGTTCTGAAGAGGCAACCAGGTGGTATGTTGAGCAGGTGCTGGAGGCTGGCTGCGGTTTGGTCAACTGTATCCCCGTCTTTATCGCCCGGGAGAAGTACTGGCAGGGGCGTTTTGAGAAGAGGGGCCTGCCTGTTATTGGTGATGACGTTAAGTCTCAGGTCGGGGCGACTATTACCCACCGGGTATTGACCAGATTGTTCAGAGACCGTGGAGTCAGGCTGGAGCGGACCTACCAGCTGAACTTCGGTGGCAACACTGATTTTTTCAACATGCTTGAGCGTGAGCGTCTTGAGTCGAAGAAGATATCAAAAACCAACGCAGTCACCTCACAGCTGGACTACGAGCTTGGCTCTGGAGATATCCATGTCGGTCCCAGTGACTATGTCCCCTGGCTGGAAGACCGTAAGTTCTGCCATATCAGGATGGAGGGGCGGACCTTTGGAGATGTCCCCCTGAACCTTGAGATGAAACTTGAGGTGTGGGATAGTCCCAACTCGGCGGGGGTGGTAATTGATGCTATCAGGTGCTGCAAGCTCGCTCTCGACCGTGGATTGAAGGGGTCACTGATAGAGCCATCAGCCTATTTTATGAAGTCGCCGCCGGTTCAGTACTCGGATGATGAGGCCCGCCGGATGGTAGAAGAGTTCATAGCCGCTAATAAGCAGGGTGATTAACCGGGGCACGAAATCTGGGGGGTAAGGTTCTGGGCAACAGCTTATGAAGATAGCGCTGGTCTCTCCTTATGACTTTGTTTACCCGGGTGGGGTTGCCAATCATATCTCCTCACTGGAGCGCTATTTTACCCGGATGGGTCATGAGGTGAGGGTTATTGCCCCTGCATCCAAGCCGGTCCCTGACTTTGGTGATAGATTCATCGCCATCGGCAAGCCTTATCCCTTCCCCAGCAGTGATTCCGTTGTTCGTGTCCCCATATCGCTGAGGCTGGGCCCGGCTATCAAGAAGGTGCTGGCCAGGGAGAACTTTGATATTATTCACCTTCATGAGCCTTTCATGCCCATGCTGTGCAGCGCCGTGCTCCGGTTCTCCAATACAGTCAATGTAGGCACCTTTCATGCCTGTCAGGGCAAGCCCGGATACAATGTCGGCAGGCCTATCAGCACCTGGATGATACGCCGGCGGGTTCGCAAGCTTCACGGCAGGATTGCGGTGTCCAAACCGGCCAGGGACTTTCATGCCAGGTATGTTCCCGGTCACTACGAGATTATCCCCAACGGCATTGATTTAGAGCACTTCTCGGTGGATGTGCCCAAAATAGAGGAGTTCTGTGACGGGAAGCAGAATATTCTGTTCGTCGGGCGTCTGGAATTCCGTAAAGGCGTAAACTATCTGCTCAAGGCGTATCTGGATGTCAAGCGAGAAATCCCCAACTCGCGACTTATTATTGTGGGTCCTGGTACCAGACTGCGTAAAAGGTATGAGCGCTGGGTGCGGCGTCACCACTTGGAGAATGACGTGATTTTTGCCGGCTATGTATCCTATGAAGACCTGGTGCGGTACTATAAGACAGCCGATGTCTTCTGTGCTCCGGCAATCAGCCGGGAGAGCTTCGGGATTGTTTTGCTTGAGGCTATGGCGGTGGGCAAACCAATTGTTGCTTCCAATATAGAGGGTTACGCCAGCGTGGTAGCTGATGGTGAGGATGGTCTGCTGGTGCCGCCGTGTGATGCCCCAGGTTTAGCCCGCGCCCTGATGACTGTTCTCGGTGACCAGGCACTTCGTGAGCAGATGGGGGCTAAGGGGGTGCTTAAAGCCAGAGATTATAGCTGGGAACATGTTTCCCAGAGAGTGTTCGACTACTATGTTGCCGTGCTTGATGGTTCACGGGGGAACACTTCTCAGGTTTGAACGAGTAGTAGTTTGAAGGGGGATGTAGTACCGGTTGGATGATGTTCTCTGGCAAAGATGATGGCCAATGATGAGATTATCCGGGGTTCGTAAGACACTGGGCTACTACTTTGCCGAGCCGGTGGTTCGACTTCTGGCCAGGACATCAATAACACCTGATGCCTTAACCTGGTCTGGTTTTCTTGTATCCGTTGGTGCTGCGGTGCTTATTGCTACCGGGCACCTTTTTGCGGCTGGATTTGTAGTGCTGGCTGCCGGGCTTTTTGATATACTGGATGGGGCTCTGGCCCGCAGTATCAATCGTGCCACCCGTTTCGGCGCCGTTCTTGATTCTACGCTTGACCGCGCTGCTGAGGCAGCGCTGATGATTGCTATTCTGGTGATGTATGCCGGGGAGCAATCAGTCAACGGAGTACTGGTGACCGGTGTTGCCTGGCTGGGTTCACTGCTGGTAAGTTATATAAGGGCCAGGGCGGAGGCGCTGGGTCTTGAGTGTCAGGTAGGAATATTTACCCGACCGGAGAGGGTAGTCGTGCTGGTGCTGGGGCTATTGCTCAGCTACTTTGATGGTGCCCTGCTTATTGCTCTGGCTGTTATAGCGGTGCTCAGTTTCATAACTGCCGGGCAGAGGATGATTTATGTCTGGCAGAGGACAAAAATAAGGTAACAGGGGGGAATGATGCCGGTTGTAGCTGTTATTGGTGCTCAATGGGGGGATGAGGGGAAGGGCAAGGTAATTGATATGCTTGCTCAGAAGGCGAAGGTGGTTGTTCGTTTCTCCGGTGGTGATAATGCAGGACATACTGTAATCAACCCCTACGGTAAATTTGGGCTGCGACTTGTGCCCTGCGGTATCTTCAATCCGGAGACTGCCTGTATCATCGGTAACGGGGTGGTGATTAACCCTGCCGTGCTAATTAAGGAGATGGAATTGCTTAACCAGCATGGCGTGGATACCTCCAAGCTGCTTATTAGTGACCGCGCTCACCTGATTATGCCCTATCACACCCTCCTGGATGGCTTGGAGGACGAAGCGCGGGGTGCAAAGGCAATAGGCACAACCCGCAAGGGTATAGGCCCCGCCTTCGCCGATAAGGTAGCCAGGTACGGTATCAGGGCCGGTGACCTCCTGAATAGAGAGACCTTCCTGGAGCAGCTTCGCTCTGTACTTGACAGCAAGAATGCCATTCTGACCAGGGTCTACGGAGCCGAGCCTCTATCACTGGATGAGATATACAGGCAGTATTGCCAGTATGGTGAGCGCCTGGCTCCACATATCAAGGATACAACCGTAATACTGGGGGAGGCGCTGGATAGGGAGGAGTTTGTTCTGCTGGAGGGGGCCCAGGGGACCCTGCTTGACCCCGACTTTGGCACCTATCCTTTTGTTACCTCCTCTTCCTCAATAGGCGGGCAGAGCTCCGTAGGTGCCGGGCTGGGTCCTACCAGGATTGACCGTGTGCTGGGTGTGTTCAAGGCTTACTGCACCAGGGTTGGCGCCGGTCCGATGCCTACTGAATTGGAGGACGAGACTGGTGAGCTAATCCGGGAGAAAGGGCACGAGTATGGCACCGTTACCGGTCGCCCCCGGCGCTGCGGCTGGTTTGATGCTGTGGCGGCTCGTCATAGCAGCCGGGTCAATGGCTTCACCGGGGCAGTAATCTCCCGCCTTGATATTCTTGATACCCTGCCTTCGCTAAAGATATGTATCGGTTACAAGCTGGATGGCAGGACTATTGACTATTTCCCCGGGGACGCTGCTGTTCTGGGCAGGTGCGAGCCTGTCTATGAGGAACTACCCGGGTGGCAGGCTCCTACCGGTCATATTCGAGAGCACGGGCAACTGCCCCCACAGGCTCGCCAGTACATTGGCAGATTAGAGGAGCTCATTTCCTGCCCGGTTAATCTCGTTTGCGTAGGTCCTGAACGGGAGTACATCATTCAGAAGACGCCGGTTCTCTAGTGATATATAGCACCGGGGATTTGCCGGCGACATATAGTATTCAGTGAATGAGGTATCAGGCAGGATGGCTACCGTCAGAGCAGCTACTGAAGAGGATATTCCCCGCATCATCGAGCTTTACCGCGAACTGGTCATCACCATGTCTGAGGCAGAGCGGGGTCAGGCACCTTCTCTGGGTGATTACCGGCGGGCCTTCACCGAGATTGGTGCCATGCCGGGCCATGAGCTTCTGGTGGCTGAGGAGCAGGGAGAGGTTGTTGGCACTCTGGTGCTCCTCGTTGTGCCTAATCTTTCACACGACGCTCTGCCCTGGGCTGTGATGGAGAACATGGTCGTTGACAAGAGGTATCGGCGGCAGGGAGTGGGTAGACTGCTCATGGATTATGCTATTGCCCGTGCTAAAGAGGCGGGGTGCTATAAGATTCAGTTAAGCAGCGACAATAGACGTGAGGAGGCACACCGGTTTTATAGCTCACTGGGCTTCAAGGCATCCGCCCACGGGTTTCGCCTTTACTTTTGATGGTGGCGTATCTGGTCGAAGTCCGCTTTGGTGCAAGGAGCTATTTCCATTTTTACCCGCCGTCACTATTGTAAAAACTATCTTGATAACCCATCCCCCTGATAAATAATATCTAATTAACCTAAACCTTCAGGTCAATCTGGTATTGCTTCAGGGTCTCCCTGATGGTGGCCGCCGACTTCTCATCCGGCTCGACAAGGGGCAAACGCGGCTTGCCTACCCTGAAGCCGATGTGATTCAGGGCGTACTTCAGCGGCGCCGGGCTAGGCTGGATAAAGAGCGAGTTTATCAGCGGCAGCAGGCGGCGGTGAATAGCTGCCGGTTCCTTTAGCTGCCCGGCGAGAATACCATCCATCATTGCCTTAACCTGCCTGCCGACGAGGTGTGTGACAACACCGATGGTGCCATAGCCACCCAGGGCCATGATGTGAAAGGTATCGTTATCATTGCCGCTCCAGATGAGGAAGTCATCCCTGGCATTATTGAGAGTTTGGGCAACGTGGCTCATATCGCCGCTGGCTTCCTTTACCCCGATGATGTTATCTATCTGGCTTAGCCTGACGATTGTGTCCACCGACATATTGATGACCACGCGTGAAGGTATGTTATACATGATAATGGGCAGGCCGGTGTTCTCGGCGATGGTCTTGAAGTGCTGGTACAGGCCCTCCTGGGGCGGCTTGTTATAATAAGGAACGACCGACAGGCAGGCATCAACCCCGATTTTTTCCGCCCCCTGAGTCGCCTCTACCGCCTCGGCAGTGCTGTTACTGCCGGTGTAGGCAACAATGGCTCCCCGGTCGCCCACCACCGATTTCAGCTCGGTAAACAGGCGCATTTCTTCCTCCCAGCTTAGCGTCGGCGACTCACCGGTGGTAGCCGCCACCACCAGGCCATCGCTCCCCGAGTCAAGCAGGGCTAATGCCAGCTTTTTAGCCTGTTCATAGTCGACCTCCCCGTTTTCCGTGAACGGGGTTACCATGGCTGTCAGTAATCGTCCCGGTTTTTTCAT